>NZ_CDWTMG010000082.1:0-17720 GCF_977945845.1 Frankia sp. CcMO1 | reverse complement strand
GCCGAACAGCGCCGGCAGCGTTCCCTCGTGCGCCGCGCGCAGCTCGTCGAGGCCGACGGTGAAGGCGTCCTGTACGTCGAGGGTGTCCCCGTCGACGACACCGACGCGCCGCCACGGCAGGCCCCGCACCTCGCACATGCCGGTGAAGCGCAGTTCCTCTGTGCGGGGCACCGCGACGACGGCGCGGCCGGCCGACTCGCTGAACAGCTCGACGAACGGGTCTGATCCGGCCGGCAGGATGATCCGGGCGCCGTGCCCGCCGCGCAGGCACGACTCGACGAGCGCCTGGGCGAGCCCACCGTCGGAGAGGTCGTGCGCGGCGGTGAGCATGCCGTCGCGGGAACCGGCGACGAGGATCTCGCCGAGCAGCTTTTCCCGGGCGAAGTCGACGGCCGGCGGCTCGCCGCCGAGATGGCGATGCGTCACCCACGCCCACTCCGAGCCGCCGAATTCGTCGGCGGTGTCGCCGAGCAGGATCAGGACGTCTCCCTCCTCGGCGAAGCCGATGGGCGTCCGGCGAGTGACGTCGTCGAACAGGCCGAGTACCCCGATCACCGGGGTCGGATGGATCGGCGTCGAGCCGGTCTGGTTGTAAAACGAGACGTTGCCGCCCGTCACCGGGAGGCCGAGCCGCCGGCAGCCCTCGGCGAGGCCCGCGCACGCCTGGGCGAACTGCCACATCACCTCGGGATCCTCGGGGGAGCCGAAGTTCAGGCAGTTCGTCACCGCGATCGGCACCGATCCGGTGGCGGCCACGTTGCGGCACGCCTCCGCCAGGGCGAGCTGGGTGCCGGCGAACGGGTCGAGCCGTGCGTACCGCCCGTTGCCGTCGGTGGCGAGCGCGATCCCCAGGCCGGTGGCCGCCGACAGCCGGAGCACGCCCGCGTCCTCCGGCTGGGCGAGCACGGTGCCCGCCTGCACGTACCGGTCGTACTGGTTGGTCGCCCAGGCCCGCGAGCACAGGTTCGGGGAGGCGACCAGCCGCAGCAGGGTCTCCCGCAGCTCCGGCCCGGTCCGTGGCCGGGCGAGCCGGGCGGGCGTGGGCGCGTCCGCCCGGACCAGGTCGAAGTCGACCGGGCGGCGCAGAGGGCGCTCGTAGACTGGGCCATCGTCGGCGAGTGATCCGGGCGGAACGTCGACGACGACCTCGCCATGCCAGCGTACGGTCAGCCGACCGCTGTTGGTGACGGTGCCGATCCTGGTCGCGAGCACACCCCAGCGCTCGGCGAGGGCGAGAACCTCGGGCAGCGCCTCGGGCGTGACGATCGCCAGCATGCGCTCCTGGGACTCGCTCGCGAGGATCTCGTGCGCGGCCATCGACGCCTCGCGCAGGGGCACGAGGTCGAGGTCGACCTCCATGCCGCCGGGCTGGCCGGTGGCGATGCCCGCGGCGGTGGTCTCGGTCAGCGCGCAGGTCAGCCCGGCGCCGCCGAGATCCTGGATGCCGGTGACGAGCTTGCGGTCGAACAGCTCCAGGCAGGCCTCGATCAAGATCTTCTCGGTGAACGGGTCGCCGACCTGCACCGAGGGCCGCCGGGCCGGGCCGCCGCCCTCGTCGAAGGTCGCCGACGCCAGTATCGAGACGCCGCCGATGCCGTCCCGGCCGGTCTTGGCGCCGAGCAGGACGACGGCGTTGCCGACCCCGGTCGCCGCCGACGTCTGCACCCGATCGACCGGCATGACCCCGACGCACAGGGCGTTGACCAGCGGGTTACCCGCGTAGGTCGGGTCGAAGACGACCTCGCCGCCGATGGTGGGCAGGCCGAGGCAGTTGCCGTAGCCACCGATGCCGGCGACGACCCCGGGCAGGACCCGGGCGGTGTCCGCAGCGTCGGCCTCGCCGAAGCGCAGCGGGTCGAGCACGCCGATCGGGCGGGCCCCCATGGTCAGGATGTCGCGGACGATGCCGCCTACACCCGTCGCGGCCCCCTGGTACGGCTCGACGAAGCTGGGGTGGTTGTGCGACTCGATCTTGAAGGTGACCGCCAGCCCCTCGCCGACGTCGACGACGCCCGCGTTCTCCCCCATGCCCACCAGCAGCCGGTCCGTCGACGGGGTATCCCGGAACTGCCGCAGATGCACCTTGGAGGACTTGTAGGAGCAGTGCTCGCTCCACATCACCGAGTACATCGCGAGTTCGGCGTCGCTGGGCCGGCGACCGAGGGTCGCGATGATCAGGGCGTACTCGTCGTCGGTGAGCCCCAGCTCCCGGTAGGGCTGCTCGGCGGGGGGACTCACGGAGGTGGCCGCGGGGGCGGCGGGGTTGCCGGTCACCCTCCCATCCTCGCCGATATCCCCTGATCCGGGCTCCCGGGCGGACAAGGAGACCCCTTCGTAACCAAAAATCCCTCTTTAAGAGGAAAAAGCCGACAAAACGCCGGACAGTACCGAGGTGAACATGCGAAGCCCGCCGACCCCAGGGCCGGTGAGGTCGTCAACAGCGTGCTCGGGATGCGGCATCAGGCCCACGATCGTCCGGCTCTCGTTACAGATCCCGGCGATGTCGGCGGCCGACCCGTTGGGATTCCCGCCGACGTAGCGCACCACAACCCGCCCGGCCGCCTCGAGTTCGGCGAGCACGCCCGGGGCCGCGACATAGCGACCATCCCCGTGCTTCACCGGGATGACGATCTCCTCGCCGTCCTGGTAGCCGCGGGTCCAGGCAGTGCCCGGCGCCTCGACCCGCAACCGCTGGTCGCGGCAGACGAAGTGCAGTCCCACGTTGCGAGTCAATGCCCCGGGGAGCAGGCCGGCCTCGCAGAGCACCTGAAACCCGTTGCAGATGCCGAGAATCGGCAGGCCCGCGCGGGCCGCCGGGACGAGGGCCGCCACCATGGGCGAGAACCGGGCTATCGCACCGGCGCGCAGGTAGTCACCGTAGGAGAATCCGCCGGGCAGGATGACGGCATTGACGCCGGCGAGATCGCTGTCGCCATGCCAGAGGGAGACCGGTTCGGCACCGGCGGCCCGCACTGCGAGCGCCGTGTCCCGGTCGTCGAGGGAGCCGGGGAAGGTGACGATCCCGATCCGGGCGGGCGGGGCCGCCTCGGTCACTACCACACCCATCGCGATACCCGCCCAGATCCCTCGGAGTCCACTCCCGTCAGCGTAGCCGGTCGGATTGTGGGGCGGCCGGTCGAGGAAGGGAGTCGGCCGATCGACGAAGGGAGTCGGCGGGGGACGGCGGGAGACGTCAGACCGGATGGATGCCCTCGGCCACCTCCGGGCGGGCAGCGGGCCAGGGCCCCGTCCGCGCCCGGCTCAGCCGCTCCCCGGGAGCGATCTCCTCCCAGGTGAGAGTCTTCTCCAGATGCACGCGGGTGCCCCGATGGGGGCCGTCCACCTGGTGGAACTGCACCCGGTCCATCAGAGCGCGCATGAGAAAGATGCCACGGCCTTGCTCGGGAACATTTTCCGGCCTGGGGAAATCGCTGTTCTGGCGGGCCGTCCGATCGAGATTATCCATGCCGTCGAAACCGTCGCCGCGATCGCTCACCTCGATGATGGCGACTTCGTTGTCCACTCCCACCAAAACCTCGTACTCGTCGCTGTCATGGGCATGTAGAAGAACATTGTCGCACGCTTCTGTCAATGCAAGTTCAACATCGTAAATGCATTCTTGGCTGACGCCCAGGACTTTCAGGGACTGCGTGCAGATACGTCGAACTACGGGTATGGAGATCTCATCGTGGGGCAACGACAGGCTTACTTTGATCTCCATGCCGGAGGGTGTACCCGCGTCACGCATCATCAACCGAACGACCTACGCTGGCGCAGGCTCGATCCGGTCACATGCCATCGGTCATCGTAATCGGTTATCTCAATCGGGCGGCGAGGGCTCGGCCCAGCTCGGTGCCCGAGTGCCAGGCATTCTCGATCTTCGGTGTTCCCCGGCCGTCGCCGGCGAGCCCGATCCCACTGCCGGACAGGTAGTACGGCTGTTCGTGCGGACGGTCCGGGCGGGCGAAGGTCCACCTTTGCACGTACGTCCAACTGGGTTGCACCGTGATGGTGAGCAGGCGCCGTAGTGCCGCGACGAGATCGGGCCCGGCCGCCGCGGGGTCGGCCAGCCGCGCCCGCGCGAAATCCGGCGTCGAGTGGGCGACCAGGACGGCGGCACTGTCACCCCGGCGACGGCCGTCGTCGGCGATCCAGGCGATCGGATCGTCGTCGTGGACGAAGGCTCCGTCGATCGGTGCCCAGCACCGGTAGGGCCAGCCGGCGAGCAGCGCCAGCACCGGCGACCAGGGGCGGTCGGCGAGCTGCGCCCGCTCCTCGGTGCAGGCCGGGTCGAGATGGCGCAGCGCCTGCGGGTCGGGCATCGCGAGGACCACCGCGTCGGCGGCCTCGTCGTTGACGCGGGGACCCGGGGTGATCCGGCGGATCGGCGTGGACTGCGCGACCTGCACCCCGGCGCGGGACGCGAGGTCGGCGACCAGGGAACGCAGCCCGCGTGGGGCGGCGTACCGCAGCGGGCCGGAACGCGGCTCGGCCAAGGTGGCGGTCGGTCCACTGATTACCGACATTCGGTGCGTCCAGGGGCGTACCAGGCCACGGATGAACCAATCGTCCACGACTTCGCGGAACTCCGGCGAGGTGGCGGTGAAGTACGACGCGCCGGAGTCCACGATGCGCCCGTCTATCCACCGTGAGGCCATCCGTCCGCCGATCACGCGGCCCCGGTCACGGACATCCACGGTGATTCCCTCGGCTAGCAGTGTGCTGGCGCAGGCGATCCCAGCAATGCCCCCGCCGGCAACGACGACCTTCGCCACCGACCCCCCATATATCGAGATGAATGCCGCGGGCGCCGCCTGTCGAGCAGCCTTTCACCGGTTCCCGCGGCGTCGTCTTCCTGGATGTGCCGCCACGGTGACGGTGGCTTGCGGACGAGCGTCGATGATGCTCGCCATCAGTCCCGCCAGGGCCCGTCCGCCGAACGGCTGTGTTCATCGTGCCCATTGAGGAGGGGGCCGCGTGCGGTATCCGTGGTAATGGTTCCGCAGTGACGGGATAGTCCCTGCCGTGGAAGAGGGTTATCCCTGAATGGGCGCCCGAGATGCCGGGGATGCATCTGTCGTCGACCGGATCTGTCGGCTGTCGGCTCTCCGTCGGCCCGCTCCTACGACGGGGCCCGCTCCCGCGACGGGAGCGGTGGTGTGTGCCACGGGCGCGGCCGCCACCCGGCACCCTCGTCATCCGCCGACCATGGCTTAGCCTTACCCGCAGGAAGTCCATGACCGCGCGTGACGGCCTCTACCCCAGGAGGTCGTGATCGCTCGCCGACCCGCACCCCAGCGTCCCGGCACCCGCCCGGCACGAGTCGCCACGCCCGGCTCTGGCGGGGGAGCCGCACGGAGCCGTCGCCGCCCGTCTGTCCACGGATCCGATGGGGCCATCCCTGCCGTCGGACCGCGGGAACCCTGTCCCTGCGGGTCGGGCCGTCGTTACAAGGCGTGCCACGGCGAGCGGAACCGGCCGGCTCCCGTGCTGCGCCCGTTCGCGGGCCGCCGCGACGAGCCGGACCTGGTCGCCCTGCGGGAGCTGGTGCCCAGCGCCACCGCGCCGCTGACCCTGGCGGCGGCCTACCTCGCCGACCATCCTGAGCACGCCGACCGGCGCATCACGCTCTGCACGATGCTGCCGCAGGCCGCCCCCGCCCTGGTGCGCGAGGACGGCGAAATCCTGGTCGCCCTGCAGATCGCCCTTCCGGGTCTGGACGCATCGCGGGATGTCGCCGGTGCCCTGCTCGCCGCACTCGCCGCTGAGCCGGGGAGTGTGATCGACATCCCGCCTGCCTCCGCGCCGCGCCTCGTGGAACAACTGCCCGCGGGACTCGCCGGGTTGCCCCGGCTCACCGACCTGCTGGACCCGGCACCCCTGGGCATCACCGTTCATTCCGGGTTCGGATGGTGGCTGCCACCGTCGGACGAGGAGAGCGGTCCGAACCAGGAGGTGGCGGTGATGCTGGAGCGCGCCAACGCCACCGTGGTGCCCACCGTCCGGCTCACCTCGGTGCCGGCCGCCTACTGGTGCTACCCCGGTGACCGCTGGCACCTGCGGTGGGCGCTTCCGCTGGCCTGGCCGGGCGCGGCGGGTACTGCGGCGGGCACCGGCTCCGAGGCCGAGGCGGTCGCTCCCATCGGCGCGGGCGCCGACGTCGCCCCCACCGAGGAGGCGTTGCTGGATGCGCTGGCTCGCCTGGCTGCGGCCGAACGTCTCACGGTGGGGGAGGGCTCCAGGTTCATCGGGTTCTTCCGCGCCGACGGGCTCGTCGTTCCCGTCTGGGATCTCGCGCCCGGAAGCGAGGCGGACCGCTGTGAGGAGCCGGCCGCCGCGCTGCGGGTGGCCTATCAACGGGCACTGGCCGACACCACGGCACTGACCGCGCACGAACGCCGGGTGCGGGCGGGTCTTGTTGGACGCAGCCTCACCCTGCGCTGACGGCGTCGGCGCCAGACCGCGGTGTCGGGGTGGGGTGCGGTGTCGGGGTGGGGGTGCGGTGTCCGGGAGGATGAAGCGCCGTGAGCAGGGTTGACGATCCGGAGAACACCTTTGACGTCATTGTCGTCGGGGCGGGCCCGGCCGGTGGCAGCGCGGCGCGGGCGGCGGCGAACGCCGGGGCCCGGGTGTGCGTGCTCGAACGCTCGGCGGTACCTCGCTACAAGACCTGCGGTGGCGGCCTGGTCGGCCTTTCGGCGGATTATCTCGGCACCGAACTGACCGGTCTGGTCCGAGCCAGCGTCAGCTCGCTGACGATGACCTGGGACGGCCGCTTCGAGGTCACCCGCGGCCGGTCCGGCGGCCGTCCCTGGATGTCGATGGTGATGCGATCCGATCTGGACGCCGCTCTCCTGGCCGCGGCGGCTGCGGCCGGCGCGACCGTGCGGACCGGTGCGCACGTGGTGGGGCTGACCGAGAGCGGTCGGGATGTGACCGGGCCGGGCGAGGCCGGGATCGCAGAGGACGCCGGGGATCAGGATGACGGTTGGGTGACCGTGCGTCTCCGCGCGGGGGCGGGCCTGCGCGCTCGGGTGGTGGTGGGTGCGGACGGCACCTCGGGTCGTTGTGGCACCTATGCCGGTGTCCGCTGTGACCAGGTCGACGTCGGCCTGGAGGGCGAGTTTGTCGCCGACCCGGCGCGTGCCGCGCGATGGGCCGGGCGCATGCTCATCGACTGGGGGCCGGTGCCGGGTTCCTACGGGTGGGTGTTTCCCAAGGGACGGGTGCTCACGGTCGGCGTGATCGGTGATCGTGCCGAGGGCGCCGCGCTGCGCGCCTATTACACCCGGTTCGTCGACCGGCTCGGGCTCACCGACCTGCCGCGCCAGCATGACTCCGGACATCTCACCCGGGTGCGGGCCGTCGGCTCCCCGCTGCGTCGGGGCCGGGTATTGGTCGCGGGGGACGCAGCCGGGCTCCTGGATCCGTGGACACGCGAAGGCATCTCGTTCGCATTACGGTCGGGTCGGCTCGCCGGGGAGGCGGCCGCCGCGGCGAGTGTGGGTGTCGGTCACGCGAGGGCGGGCGTGACCCGGGCCAGGGGGGTCACGGATACAAGGCCGACTGGCCCGGGTACCACGGCGCCTAGCCCGGGTGCCACGGCGCTCGACGCCTTGGCCGCCTATCCCGCGCGCGTCGAGACGATCCTGGGCCCCGAGATGGCGGCGGGACGAGAGGTCCTGGCCGCGTTCACCCGCCGGCCGGGCGCGATGCACACGGTCATGGCGGGCCCGGGCGCCTTCGGGCTGTTCACCCGGCTCATCGAGGGACGGACCACCATCGCCCGGCAACTGCGTCGTCCCGGCGTGCGGACGGCGGTGGCGGTGCTGGGCCGCTGAGGTGCTGAGGCAGCCGGCGGTGCCAGCGGCGTCAGCCGCCCGGGTAGCCGCGGCGTTCCTCGCCGAAGCGTTCGGCCACCGCGCCGGCGATCTCCCGATAGGCCGCCCGCGTCTCCCGTTTCAGGCTCGACAGCACGATCCGTCCCCCGTCGGCCAGATGCGGGTCGAACGGGACCCGGACCACCCGTCGCGTCCGGGCTTCAAAATGCCGTTCCAGCGTGTCGACGTCGACCCGCTCGCCCTGGACGGGGAACATCGAGATCACGGCGACCGCCTCGCGGACATGGTCGGAGTAGCCATGCGCGTCCAACCAGTCGAGAGTGGCGCTCGCGCTGGACCCGCCGTCGGCGCTGGCGCTGCTCACGATCACCAGCGTGTCGGCCAGCTCCAGCACCCCGTGCATCGCACTGTGCAGGATGCCCGTCCCACAGTCGGTCAACAGGATCGAGTAGTGTCGTTGCAGCAGATCGTCGACTGCCCGGTAGTCGGCGTCCCCGAAGGTGTCCGACAGCTCCGGATCGTTGGCCGACGCCAGCACCTCCAGCCTCGAGTCGGCCTGTGACAGGTACCTGCGGACGTCCACGTACCGGTGCAGACGCGGAGCGTCCGCCAGCAGCTCGCGCACCGTGTGGGCGGAGGTGCGTGGCACCCTGGAACCCAGGTGCCACGGTCCGGGTTCGCGTCGATCGCCACCACCCGGTCATCGCGCAGGCTGGCCAGCGTGGAGCCGACCGCCACCGTCGTCGTGGTCTTGCCGACGCCGCCCTTGAGGGATATCACCGCGATGCGGTGACAGCCGTGCAGCGGGTTCCGGATGCGCGCGAGGAGCCGGCGGTCGCGAACCTCGTCGGGGGACGGACCGGGGTTCACCGCGCCCGCCGAGACCTGGTACACGAGCCTGCGCCAGCCGCGGGACGCCGTCTCTGGGGGAGCGGGCAGCAGTGCGCTGGTGGCGAGCCCCGCCCGGCCGTTTCCCGGTTCCCGGGGACCCGTCTCCCGGGGACCCGGTCCCGCCGGGCCGCCGGGCGACCCGGCGGGACCGGGATCGCGCAGCCAGGAGGGGATGCGGCCGGCTTCGGTGGGCGTGCGGGCCGGGCCAGTATGCGGGCCGCGGGCCGCCTTGCTCCCGGTTCTCGACCGGTCGGGGGGCGGCGGCGTCGAAGTCCGCCCGTCTCATCGCGGCGGTCTCCTCCAGAGCGGACGAGTTTGCCGGCGCCACCGGCGGCGTGCTCCGCCACGGATCATGGCGTTCGTCCCGCGGGGCCGGTGGCGGGCCCGGTGGCGGGGGCTGGGCGTACGGGTCGGACGGTGGCGGTGGCGGGTTCAGCGGATCGCCCCGCCAGGCCCGGGTCTCCCCCGGCGGGGGCGGCGGGTACGCTTGACCGAACACTCCGCCCGGATTCGGGGGGAACTGGTCGAGTAGCGGATCGAAGGTGCGGGTCTCGATCGGCAGCATCCTGCCGTTGTCGTTGGCACTCTCCGTGCCTCGACGGTTCATGGCCGCGGACCCGGGAGTGCCCCGATCGGTCCAGCCCGCCGAGCCGGCCGGGTGGGAACCTGTTGCCTCGGAACCCGTGGCCGACATCGGATCAACGCGGCGCATCGACGGCCAGGTGTCGGAGACGGCGGGGGACGCCGTCGGGGCGGCGGTGCCCGGCCGGAAGGCGGATGCCGCCGGCTCGGGGCGGTAGGGGCCGTCGACCGTCCAACCGGTGGCACCGGCGGAGCGCGGCTGCGCCGGACCGGTCTGCCAGTGACCCGGGTCGGCTCGGTCGGGAGACGACCGGCCGGTGTCCGTCACTGCCGGCAGTCGGCTCGCCGAACGGGACGGCTGTCGGTGGTCGGCGGCGGGGACCCGACGCGCCCGCCACGCTCCTGCGGCCCGGGATTCGCGGGGTCCCGATCTCCGACATCGCCGACCCGGATGGCGCCGATCTCCCGAGGATCATCGTTCATGATTGTTCTCCGGGCAGCACACCACCTGGTTGATCCCCGGGGCGGGCATTCCCTCCGTCGTGTTCAAGGGCCTCCCCTCCGTTCGGGCGACCCAAGCCATGAGGCCGGGGTGATCTGACGACCACGCCCAGGACGGTGGTCCGCGCCGGTAGCCCCGCTCGGAGCCGGGCGTCCGGCACGTGGACGTGACCCGCCGGACCGGCCCGACAGGTCTGACCAGAATGACATGTGGTTCCGTGGACCGCACGGCCCGGCCGGTGGAAACGGTGTGCCTCGTGTGGTGCCGGCGGCGGGGGCGTCTCCTCCCCGGGGTCCTGACAGCGAGGGTGATGAGGGAGGCGTCAACGGTAGGGGGACCAGCGGACGCCGGTGTCGCCGGAGCGCAGGCTGTCGATCCTGACCCGGAACTGGGCGGCCACCGTCGCGCTGCTCCCCAGGATCGGCACCACGCTCGTCACCAGCTTCAGTTCCCGGACCGCCCGCAGGACGGCGAACCCGTCCCAGGTGGTGACGTCGAAGTCGTAGCCCCGGGCCAGGTCGAGGTGGGCCTGAGGATCATGACCAAAGCGTAGCCGGCCGACCGCCACGGGAATCAGGTCCCATTCCGCCGGCCCCAGGCAGGTAGCGTCGAAGTCGCAGAGCAGCGCGCGGCCGTCCGCGGCCCGTACGAGGTTAGCCAGATGCGCGTCCCCATGTATGACGACCCGCGGCAGCGCGTAGCGGATGGTGGGCAGAGCCGCCGCGACCCGGCTGGTCATCTTCTCCAGGAAACGGCGGTCGGGCTTGGGGAGCGCCTCGGCGTCGGATAATCGCCGGCGGACGTCGTCGAGGGGATCCCAGCGTGGCAGCGGCGGTTCCGGCGGCGCCAGAGTGTGCAGACCGCGCAGCGCGCCGGCCAGCTCCGTGGTGTCCGGTGCCGGGCCGCCGGGCGGGGTGCCAGGTGGCGTCGCGTCGGCCCAGACCGTCGCGAGGAAGCCGGCCGCCGTGACCGGGGCCGGCACGCCGGGGAGCAGCCGGGACGGCCGGGACGTGGTTCTCCGCCAGCCAGCGGGCCACCCGGACCACCTTGCTCACCCGATGCGTCATCGCGGCCGATCCGATGATCCGGACAACCGCGCCGGCCCGTGGCAGCCGGTACACCGCGTTCACGGTTCTCTTGATCAGCACGGCGCCCGAGTCGTCCAGGCCGGCCTCAGCGCAGATCGCGCCGAGGGCGCGGCGAGTCCGCTCCGCGGTGAACCGCGCGTGGTCCGGCGAGCCCGCCGGAGGGCGCCCGCCGTCGGGCATTCCACCCTCGTACGGTCCTCGTACGGTGGCCGGCGTCAGACCGACGGGCTCGGCACGGGAACCGCGCGCCCGCCGGGCCGCTGCCGCGCCGCGGAGCGCTGCCACTCCCGGATGAGTACCGCGAGGTCCCGCACCTGGTGCACCTCGCTGTGCGGCCGGGTGGCCGCGAGCAGCTGATCCGCGCGCCCCGAGACGGAGGCCACGGTTCGCCCCCAGGAGATCTGGATCGCCTCGGTGGCCAGCGCGCAGACCTGGTCGAGTTCCAGGCGGCCCTGCCGGGCCAGCGCCAGGGCGAGATCGAGGCGGATCACCGACCGGAATCCCGGGGCGTTCATCCCGTCCAGCTTCGGCATGGCGAGATCCGCGTGCTCCTGGGCGGCCTGCGGGCGGCCGAGCAGACACAGGGCCGTCGTGGCGTTGTAGGGCACCTCGACCGGATTGAACTGGTCGAAACTCGGACCGGGACGGCCCCACCGGTCTGCCGGGATGGCGTCCGCCAGGTCGTACGCCCGGTCCAGGGCCTGGGCCGCGCCCCGCACGTCACCGAGGGCGGCGAGGGCACGCGCCTCCTGGCAGACAAGTCGGGCCCGCACGGCACCGCCACTGACGTGGGTCAGCCCGTCCCGGGCAAGGCGGAGCGCCTCGTCGGGCCGGCCGGCGTAGAACTCGTTGACGGCCGCGACTTCCCGGGCCGAGCCGCGAAGCGTACCCTCACCCACCGAGCGCCCCGCCTGGAAGCCGAGCGACGTCAGCGACCGCGCGGTCTCGATGTCACCGAGTTTGAAGGCCGCATCCGCACCCAGCACGGCGACCCGCCCCCGCAGCACGTCGCGCCGGTGGGCGTCGCCGGCGGGGATGGACCGCCGGCTGAGCCGCTCCAAGCCGCGGCGCAACCGCTCGGTCTGGGCCAGGATGTGCGCGGGTGGGGTCGCCTCGTGCGCGTCGAGGAGGTCGTCGAGCAGATCGTCGGCGCGTTCCAGAGCGAGCTGGACCGGACTGGCCGCGAGGACGTCCGAGACCTCCATGATCTGTCCCTCGGCGAGGATCGCGGTCATGACCGCCGCTCCCGCATAGCGATGGAACTGTCTGCGGTCCGAGGCGCCGGGGGCCGGGGCGCCAAGGCGCGTGGTGTGGGGGGCCGACGACGGTGTCGGCTGCGCCGGGATCGCTCCGCTCACAGCGCCGAAGGGTGCTTCGCTCACAGTGCCGAAGGATGGCGTGCCCGCAGGTACTGGTGACACATCGGTGGGGCTCGTTGCGGACTTCGTCATCGAAGGCTGGGGCGGCGGCGCCGGCTCGTAGTCCTCGGGGTGGTCGTCCGGAGGGGTGCGCGCCGGTGGGATGATGATCGACTCGGTGGTCGCCCACCAGGGTGGGAGAGGGGCCGACCGGCTCGTCGGGACCCAGGCCTCGGGGTCGGGCCCGCGCGTCGGTGAAGATCCGCTCGACTGCGGCATGCCGCGCGTCCTTCCTTCAGATAACACCACGGTCGTGACCGTGGCGACAAGGTAGTGGGGGGTAGAGCCCACTGTGAGAAGCGACCGACCGGAGGCGCACAGTGAGACCACACGCCCGCATCGGTGCCGCGACCGCCATCCTCCCTGACGGCGGTCCGGCCGGATCCAGCGATCAACGGCCGAAGTCTCCCGGCGGTCGTGCGACGGCCTCGCTGCCGCCGGCCGGTCGCTCCGGTCACTCTGGTCGGTCCGACCGGATCTGGCCCGTGTCTCGCTTTGTCAATAGTAGGAGGGAGGCTGCGCCGAAGGGTGATGGTTGTTGGTGCGCAAAGTTCCTGTCATCGTGGCTCTGCGTGGTGTTACCCGGAGGTTTCCTCTGCCGATCATGTTCGGCGGGCGAGCCGGCGGCGGTGCGATGCGGCGGTGGAGTTCGCCGGTCGGCGGTGGCGGGACGAGGAAGGGGGGCGCTGGCAGGACCGACAGGATCGCGCGGCGCAGGCTTGCGGATCATCGCCCCGGCCCGGGAGGGTCCCGGGCGACGAGCCGAGGGAGGCCGGGATGCGGCCCGCCGTCGGTCCGCTCCAGAATGGGAACGAGGCGGCAATAGCTTTGAAATCATGACATCTCGTCATGATTACCGAAAAGGTGAAGCTGGGGCCCGATGTTGGTCCGATCGGTGCCGGCGTCCATCCCTGCGTTCGGGTCGTCCATCCCTGCGTTCGGGTCGGTAGCCTCGGCATTGTGATCGATGGCTCCCCGACGTGCTTTCCGGCCGGCAGGTCGCGCAGCTGGTGTCGACCAGGCCGGCCGTGGTCGGCGCGCCGTGCCTGATGACCGCGTGGCGCGGCGTCCCGCCGATCCACTAGTCGGGCCGCGGGCAAACCTGCCATCCGCCTACGCGTCCCTGGCCCGTGAGCTCGATGACCAGGCGCACCGGGCCTGGCCGCCGTTGCGCCAGGTCGAACGGGCCGGGTGGGTGCTGCGCGAGTCCGCCGGATCGTCCCGGCGAGGCAACTCGGTCTGGGCTCGCGGTGACGTGCCCGACCTCGCCGCGGCGCTCGCCACGGTGCGGGATTTCTACACCGCCGCCGGTCTGCCGCCGACCTTCCAGCTGGCGCCCTTCTCCCGGCCGACCGGGCTCGGCGCGGTCCTTGACGCCGCCGGGTACGACGACACCGGTCCCACCGACGTCTGCACGGCGCCCCTCGCCGACCTTGTGCGTGGTGCCGACCGGGCACCGGCGGCTGCCGGCTCGGTGGGGGTGACCGTCACCACCACGCCGACGGATGAGTGGCTGGAGGTCGCTGGCCAGGTGCTGACGACATTCAACGTGCAGCGGCCCGGCACGCTCGCGGTGCTCTCGGCGCTGCGGCTGCCCACCATCTACATCACCCTGACCGTGGACGGCGTACCGGCGGCGGTCGGACGCGGCATCGCGGACGACCGTTGGCTGGGTGTCTACAGCATGGCGACCCTGCCTGTGGCCCGTGGCCGGGGCGCGGCCCGCCGGGTCATCGCGGCACTCGCCGAGTGGGCGGCGGGCAGAGGCGCCACTCATGCGTATCTGCAGGTCGAAGAGATCAGCGCCGCGGCGCGGGGCCTGTACGCCGATCTTGGTTTCCGGCCGGTCTACCGCTACGCCTACCGCCGTGCGCCGCTGGGCGCGACGTCCGGTGGAGGTCTCCCATGAGCGGGACCGTCGAGGAACTCCTCGTGCCGGGCGGCCTGACCAGGGTGATGGGCGTCATCAACGTCACGCCGGACTCGTTCTCGGACGGCGGTACCTATCTCGATCCGCTGGAGGCGGTCCGGGCCGGGCTGCGGATGGTCGACGACGGGGCGGATCTCGTCGACGTCGGTGGCGAGTCGACCCGACCGGGCGCGTCCCGGGTCATCGCCGCCGAGGAGATGCGTCGCGTGCTCCCGGTGGTGGCCGAGCTCGCCGCCGCGGGCGTCCGGGTCAGCATCGACACCAGCCGTGCCTCCGTGGCCGCCGCCGCGGTCGACGCCGGGGCAGTGCTCGTCAACGACGTGTCCGGCGGCGCCGATCCCGATCTGCTCGGTCTCGTCGCCGACCGCGGCGTGCACTATGTGCTGATGCATGCGCGGGGGACCAGTGCGGACATGGCGTCCCGGGCGGTGTACCGCGACGTGGTCGCGGAGGTGGTCTCGGAACTCGTGGACCGGCTCGAGGCCGTGCTGGCCGCCGGGATCGCCGAGGATCGGGTCATCCTTGACCCCGGCCTCGGCTTCGCCAAGACCGCCCGGCACAACTGGACGCTTCTGCGCCACATCGACGCCTTCTTCGCGCTCGGCTGGCCGCTGCTGGTCGGCACGTCCCGCAAGTCGTTTCTCGGCTCGGTACTGGCGGGCGCGAACGGCTCGGCCCGGCCGGTCGCAGACCGGGACGACGCCACCCAGGCGACCACCGCGTTGCTGGCCGCGGCCGGGGTGTGGGGCGTGCGGGTGCATGCCGTCCGGCCGGCCGCCGACGCCGTGCGGGTCGTGCGCGCCTGGCGGGACGATGGTGACCGGCCCGGGGACGGACCCGAGGTCGATCCCGGCTGGGCCGTGGACGCCGGCCGGGTGGAAGACCGGGAGGCTCCGTGGGTTCCGCGGTGACGGGTTCCGCGGCGGAGGTCGCCTCCCGACCGAGGGCCACGTCGCTCGACCGGATCACCCTGTCGGGGCTGCGGGCTCGCGGCCACCACGGGGTTCTGGCGGCGGAACGGGATCTTGGCCAGGAGTTCGTCGTCGACGCCACGCTGTGGCTCGACCTCTCCTCGACAGCGTCCCACGACGACGTGACCCGCACCGTGCACTACGGCGAGCTTGCCGAGACCCTTGCCGGGATCGTTACCGGAGAACCCGTGAATCTGATTGAGACCCTCGCCGATCGACTCGTCCGCGCCTGTCTGCGGGACGGTCGGGTGATGCGGGCCGAGGTGACTGTCCACAAGCCCGCGGCCCCGATCGCGGTTCCGTTCGCCGACGTCGCGGTGACGATCGTCCGGAACCGGGTCGACGGCGTCGAGTCGGTGACCGCGCCGGACGCGGCCGCGGGGGTCGCCACCGATGGCGGGTGATCGGATGACCCGGCCGGACCATGCGGTGCTGTCGCTCGGGTCCAACCTCGGTGATCGTCTGGGCCGGCTGTCCGCCGCCGTCCACCGGCTCGACCGCGCGCTGGGGGTGCTCGCCGGCTCACCGGTGTACGAGACGGCACCCGTCGGTGGACCCGAGCAGGACGACTACCTGAACGCCGTCGTCCTGGTGCGTCCGGCGCCCCCGCGTGATCTGCTCGAGGTCGTCCGCGAGGTGGAGGAACGGGCCGCGCGGGTCCGGGCCGTCCGGTGGGGCCCGCGAACGCTCGACGTCGATGTCATCGCGGTCGGTGACCTGCGCAGTGACGACCCTGAGATCCTCGTGCCGCATCCCCGAGCACATCTGCGGGCCTTCGTCTGCGTGCCCTGGCTGGACGTTGATCCCGAGGCGACGCTGCCTGGGCACGGGCGGGTCGCCGATCTGGTCGCCCGGATGGCCGTGGGGAACCACCCGGCCGGTCTGCGCCGGACCCCGTGGTCGCTGTCGGATCTCGTGGTCGAGGCGGATCTCGTCGTCGAGGCGGATCCCAGGGCCGGTGCCGTCACCGATCCCGCCGTCGGCGGCAGTGATGCCGGAGAGGCGGCCAGGTGAGACCGACCCGGGCGCGTGATCTCATCGCGGTCGCGGTGGCGTTCGGGGCACTCGGGTACCTGCTCCTGTGGTGGGCGTACCGATCGATTCCCACGCTGCCGCGAACGGCGTCGGTGTCGGTTCTCATGATCGGCGCCCTCGAGCTCCAGGTCGCGTCCCTGACCCGCCGCCGGCTGGAGGGACGGCCGGGAACGCGCCCGATCCTCCCGCTCACGGTCGCCCGGCTCGCCGCGTTGGCCAAGGCGAGCTCCGTCGTCGGAGCGGCGCTCGCCGGCCTCTGGGCGGGTGTGTTCGGCTACACCATGCCCCGCACGGGGGAGTTCCCGACCGCGGGGGGCGACGCGCTCACCGCGGGTCTCGGGTTGGCCGCGGCGATGGTGCTGCTGACCGGCGGCCTCATCCTCGAACGGGTGTGCCGGGTCAAGAAGCGTTAGCCCGGCCCGCCCTGGTTCTGGGCGGAATGTTCCGATGGAACACCGAAAAGTGGTGCGACCACCGATGGGCTGACTGTGCCGATTCGTGTTGGCAGGGCTACTCTGGGATAGATTGCGATATATGACCGTGGTCGGTGTCGGGATTGTCCTGGACCACCTTCGTAGGGTGGTGATTGTCGGCGTTGTTCATGTCGTCGGTGGATGGTGCGGTGACGTGGCGCCTGGGCGCCGGGGGCGGGAAGGGGCGGGTGGTGGTCGCTGAGGGCAGGAACTCGCACGGTGACACACGCGCGCAGCCGCGACTGAATCACAGTCGGGCGGATCATGATCGGGTAGATCATGGTCGGGTGGGCGGTGGCGCCGATCCCGGCCCACCCGCCGGTCCGGTTCACGACCCGGCGCGGAACTTCTCGGACCCCGTGCGTGACCTCCCCGACAACGCGGCTCGGACCGAGCGGATCCGGTCGGGTCCGGCAGCTGAGGGAACCGCCGCGCCCCGGCGCCGCCAGCCGTCCGAGGGTCGGATCGTCGCGTTCAGCACGCTGGCGACGAGATCCGCCAGGAGGCCCGGGCCGGCGGAACGGCCCGACCACCGCGGCGGTTGGCATGACCCGCGCGGTGCGGGTGTCTCCCCGCCGGGTGGGGCCGATGACCTCCGGCACCGACCCGCGTATTCCTCGTCTCCCCCGGACCCGCGCGCGCCGTCCGGGCCGGACCGGGGATCTCCTCCGGACCCGGACGGCTTCTCCCGGGGAGGCGGTCGGCCGGGTTCCGGGCTTCGGCCGGGTTCCGGGCTACTGGACGAGGTCAGCTTCACCGGGTACCAGCACGCGATCAGGGACGACGACCCACGGACCGCCGGGGAACCCTGGCGCCCCTCGAACCGGATGTCACCGGGCGGTGCCTCCGGCCGGCCACGAGCGGACCCGCTGGGACAGGGCCGGCGGGGGAGCCCTGAAGCCGACGGGCCGGATGTCGGTGACGCCGCCGCCGGTGACGCCGCCGCCGGTGACGCCGCCGCCGTCCCGGAGCCGGCCCGCCCGCACGGC
>NZ_CDWTMG010000081.1:0-18056 GCF_977945845.1 Frankia sp. CcMO1 | reverse complement strand
CGGCCATGACCTGACCTGGCGTGGTGCCGAGGTGCTGTATCTCCGGCTGCTCAACCACCGGGGCTACGAATACGAGAACATTCTCTTTGGAAATGTCATAAACGAGCGGTACCCATACTTCGTCGGCAAGTTCACCGGAAAGATCAGCAGCTATGTGAGCACGCTCGGCCGCGAGTTCCGAGAGATCCTCGAGACGGCGTGCTTCACGTACGTCGAACAGTTGGTCAAGGTTCCGGCGATCATAATGATCATGTTCTCGGTGAACCTCTACTCGGGCCTGACCTTCCTGGGTTCCGTCGCGATTATGCTTCTTGTCGGCAGGCACACCGTCAGTCGTTCGGCCCGCGCGGAGAAGCGGCTCGCGGACGAGGTCTCGGAGATGGACGGTTACGTGATCGACGTCATCTCGAACTTCGTGAGTGTGAAGTCGTTCCTCCAGGAGGAGGCTGAGTACGAGCGGGTCCGCCGGCGTCGTCGCCGGGTCATCGCCGCCGCGTATCGCTCGTCCTTCTGGAGCATTGTGTTCTGGAACCTCGATGAGCCTCGTGGTCCGGTATCTCGTCTGGCCGGTGTCGATCGTCCTCAACCTGCATCTGTTCCTCCGCGGTGAGATGAGCCTGGCCCAGTTCACGACCTTTCTCTCCGCGCTGGTCCTCTTCTCCGACTTTATCTGGGGGACGGTGTGGGAGATCGCGCAGCTTAATCTCCGGCTCGCCCGAATCGAGGAGGCCTACCACTAGCTCTTCGCTGGTCGGGACATCCTGTCGGCCAGTCCGGATAATTCGGCTGGTCCGGATAATTCAGCCGGTTCAGCCGGTTCGGGCCGTCCCGCGGTTCTTCCCGTAGTTTCCGGTCGGCTGCAGTTCCAGGGCCTGTCGTTCGCCTATCCCGAGAACGACCGGAACCTCGTGCTCGCGGGCATCGACCTGGCCATCGAGCGGGGCGAGAAGATCGGCATCGTGGGTCGCAGCGGAAGCGGCAAGACGACGTTCATCAAGCTGTTGCTGGGCTACTACCCGCTCCCGCCGGGCATGGTCGCCGTGGACGGTGTTCCGGTGCCCAACCGCCAGCTCGCCCGGGGCATCTCCTACGTTCCGCAGGACACCACCCTCTTCCACCGGTCCATCCGGGACAACATCGTCTACGGCACCGCGGGCCCGGTGACCCAGGCGCAGGTGGAGGCTGCGGCGCTGCGGGCCCACGCGCACAGCTTCATCTCGCGGGCGCCCGACGGTTACGACACCGTCGTCGGGGAACGCGGCATCAAACTCTCGACCGGGCAACGGCAGCGGATCGCCATTGCCCGCGCCTTCCTGGACGACAAACCCATGCTCATTCTGGACGAGGCGACGAGCGCACTGGACAGCGAGAGCGAGGTACTCGTCCAGAACGCACTCGAGGACCTGTGGCGAGACAAGACGGTGATCGCCGTCGCGCACCGGCTGTCGACCCTGCTGCACATGGACCGCATCGTCGTCCTCGACGACGGCCGCGTCGTGGAGCAGGGGTCCCATCACGAGCTGCTCGAGCGGCGGGGGCGCTACCACCGGCTGTGGCAGCGGCAGAGCGGAGGAATGATCCCGGTCGAGTAGTCGCCGGATGACGGTGACCACCCGACCACGACGAGCGGAGGGCCTGTCCTACCCCTACAGAACCGTTGACGGAGCCTGCGCAGGGCTGTTAGCTTGCTCAAACGAAACGAAAACGATTTTCGTTTCGTTTGAGTCAACGCGGGCATCCGCTGTCCATCGATCAACCTATGTCGGTACGTGCCACGCCGACGCCATCGGTGGGTGCCGCGGACGCGGTACGGCTGCGGGCGGTGGCGGCGCTCCGACCCGCCCGCGGGATGCCCGCGGTCACTGCCGGCGCCGTGCTGCCGCGGGCGGCGCGCAGCGCGCGCGGCAGGTTCCTGATCACTCTGCTCGCCCTGGTGCTGGCGACGCCGATTGTTGTTGGGGCAGCGATCGGCGTGGGTTCGGTATCGGTGCCTCCCGGCGAGGTGTGGTCCAGCGTCGTGGCTCATCTGACCGGCAACGGTGCTCAGTCCTCGATGATCAACGATCAGATTATCTGGCAGGTGCGGACGCCGCGGGTGTTGCTGGCGTTCGTGCTGGGTGCGGGCCTGGCCGTGGCCGGAGCCGTGCTGCAGGCGGTGGTGCGCAACCCCCTCGCCGATCCGTATGTGCTGGGCGTGTCCTCGGGGGCCTCCGTCGCCGCGGTCGCTGTCCTCACCCTGGGAGGTGGTCTCGTCGTCGGGGCTTGCCGCGGCGGTGGGGGTGTCGGGGGCGGCGTTCATCGGTGCCGTTCTCACCCTGGCTCTCGTGATCGCGTTAGGGCGTAGGCGCGGTTACCTGGACCCGCAGCGGCTGCTGCTCGCGGGGGTGGCGCTGACCTATCTGTTCCAGGCTGGCACCAGCTACCTGCAGTTGCGGGTCGGTTCGAACCAGCTCGCCGCGGTGCTGGTCTGGCTGCTGGGAACGGTGTCGGGGGCCGAGTGGGACACATTGGGGCTGCCCGCGTGCATCGTCGTGGCCGCGACGCTGTGGCTGCTGGCGCAGGCCCGGTCGTTGAATGCCTTGCTGCTCGGCGATGAGGCCGCCGCCTCGCTGGGTATCCCGGTCAGCCGGCTGCGGACCCAGCTGCTGATCGTCACCGCCGCTCTGACAGCGTCCGTCATCTCCGTTGCCGGCGGTGTCGCGTTCGTCGGCCTCATCGCGCCGCACTGCGTCCGGATGCTCATCGGGTCGGACCACCGGCGGCTGCTCCCGGTGACGGCGCTGCTGGGCGGAACGTTCCTCGTGCTGGCCGATCTCCTCGGCCGGGTCGTGGCCCGGCCGTTGGAGCTGCCGTTGAGCATTATCACCGCGGTCGCCGGGGTGCCCTTCTTCCTCGTACTGCTGCGCCGGTCGGGACGGGCGAGTGGTGCCTCGTGACGGGCCTTCGCCTGGAAGGTCTGGGTGTCGTCGCCGACGGGGTACAGATCGTGTACGACTTGACGGTCGACTGCCCCCCCGGCGCCTTCGTCGGCCTGGTCGGTCCGAACGGCAGCGGGAAGTCGACCGTGCTGAAGACGGTCTACCGGGCGGTGCGGCCGACGTCCGGTGCGGTGCTGCTCGACGGGACGGACCTGGTCAGGGACCTCACCCCGCGCCAGTCGGCGCGGCGGGTCGCGGCCCTGGCGCAGGAAAGCCCCGATGGCTTCGACTTCACCGTCCTTGAGGTGGTCGCGACCGGGCGGACCCCCCACCAGAGCGCGTGGAGCCCGATCTCGGCCGGGGATCATGAGATCATCTCGGCCGCACTCGACACTGTGGGCATGGCCGCGCACGCCGGGCGGGCGTTCGCGTCGCTGTCCGGCGGCGAGAAGCAGCGGGTCCTGCTGGCGCGCGCCCTCGTGCAGGCACCGTCGGTGCTGATTCTGGACGAGCCGACCAACCATCTGGATATCAGCACCCAGCTGAGCCTGCTGGAGTTGGTGCGCTCACTCGGGATCACCGTGCTCGCCGCGTTACATGACCTCAACCTCGCGGCGGCCTTCTGCGACCGGCTCTATGTCCTGCACAACGGCACGGTGATCTGTTCGGGAAAACCGGAGGACGTCCTGACCGCCGACCTCATCGGCCGCGTGTTCGGGGTGCGCGCCGACCGGAGCGTCCACCCGGTGACCGGCCGCCTCCACCTCGCCTTCTCCAGTCTTCCCTTCCCCAGCCCGTCTTCCTCCAGCCTGCCCGGAACAGACGAGCCGGCCCCGGTGGTAGCTGGCGCGGAAATCCCGATAAAGCAATGACCCGATGAAGCAATGGAAGGAAACAGAACCCGATGAAGAAACTCGGCGCCGGCGTCGCGGTCGCCGCCCTGCTCGTTGTTACCGCCGGTCTCACCGGCTGCGGGTCCGGTTCGACCACCGGCGTGGGCAGTGCGAGCGCGGCCGGTACCCGCTATCCCGTTGAGGTGGCGAACTGCGGCCGGACCCTGCACTTCGACAAGGCCCCGGCGCGGGTCGTCTCCGGGTGGACCACCAGTACCGAGCTCCTCATCGAACTGGGCCTGACGGACCGGATCGTCGGCCAGTACAACACCAGCAGCGGCACACCGGCGGCGAAGTACGCCAGTGTGGAGGCGAAGCTACCCGTCCTCGGTACCGGCGCACCGACCCGAGAGGCGCTGCTCGCCGCCCGGCCCGACCTGATCTGGGCGGATGGCAGCTATCTGTTTGACGGCCGGCAGCTCCCCACGATCGCCGAGCTGGCGGCCCAGGGCACCCAGGTGATGATTCTCAGCGGGTTCTGCACCGACGACGCCACTAAGGCGACGGTCCGTGACGTCGACACCGACCTGACCGCGCTCGGCACGATCTTCGGCATTCCGGACCGGGCCAGGCAGGTCCAGGCCGACATCAACGAACGGCTCCGCCAGGTCGCGACGAAGATCCAGGGCAGGGACCCCGTCCCGGTCGCGATGGTCGCCACCTACCAGGGAACCGTCTACACCTACGACGGCGTCTACACCGACATCGCGCGGCTCGCCGGGGTGCGGAACATCTACGCGGGCACCCTGCCCAAGGGCAAATACTTCAGTGAGCTGTCGGTGGAGGACCTCATCAGCAAGAATCCCGGCACCCTCGTCTATCTGCTCAGCGGCAGCGAAACCGAGGCCGAGGCCGAGGCCCGCAAGTTCCTCACCTCCCGGCTCCCGACCGTGGCGGCAGTCCGCAACAACCGGATGTTCTTCCTCCCGCAGTCGGACTCGGCCAACCTCGCCGGCGTGGAAGGCGTGACAAAGCTGGCCGCCGCGCTGCACGCCTGAGCCGCAGACCCAAAAATGTGGGACAACCTGAGATGAGTAACAACCTGAGATGAGTACGGTACCCGCCTTCCGGCTTTTCCTGGCGAGCCGGGCTGTCTCCTGGGCGGGTTCGGCGATGACGCTCGTCGCGCTCCCGGTGCTGCTTTTCCAGCGCACCGGGAGCGGCACGCTCGCGGGCGTGCTGGTCGGTCTCGAAGCGGTGCCCTACCTCGTGCTCGGACTGCCCGCCGGTGCCCTGGTCGACCGCTGGGATCACCGGCGCACGATGGTGGTCACCAGTTGCCTCAGCGGCCTGACGATGGCCAGCATCCCCGTGGCCCACTGGGCCGGTGTCCTCACCACACCCCATCTGCTGATCTCCGCGGTGCTTGTTGCCTCGGTCTTCGTGTTCTTCGATGCGGCCAGCTTCGGCGCAGTCCCGGCGATCGTGGGACGGGACGCGGTGGCCGCGGCGACCGGGGCGATGGTGTCGGTGAGCACCGTTGTCAACCTGGTCGGGCCGGCCGTCGGCGGGGTGGCCGCGGCCACGGTGGGCGCAGCCAATGTGCTCGCCCTCGATGCGCTCAGCTACCTGGTCGGTGCCATCCTGCTCTCCCGGGTGCGCTGGGCCGTGCCGGCCGCCGCCGACCGGAGCGGGGCCGACCGGAGCGGGGCCGACCGGAGCGGGGCCGACCGGAGCGGGGCCGACCGGAGCGGGCCGGCTGGCAGCCGGGTGAGCCGGACCCGTCGCGACATCGCCGAGGGCCTGCGCTACATCCGGGGGCATCGCCTCATCCGGACTCTGACCCTGCTCGGGGCCGGCAGCAGCCTGTCCGGGGGCGCGGTCACCGGCCTGGTCGTCGTCGTCGCGGTACGGCAGTTCGGCCTTCCCGACGACGACCCGCGGATCGGTCTCCTCTACGTCGCCGCCGCGCTCGGAACGCTGATCGTCAGCCAGCTGCTCAGCCGCGTGCACCGACACGTCCCCACCGGAACGATCACACTCGGTGCGTTCGGAGCCAGCACGCTCGCCCTGATCGGCTGGTCGCTGAACACGGCGTGGCTGCCAGGGATGGGCATCCTGCTGCTCTGGCAGGCCAGCACCTCCCTGGTCATCCTCAACGGCATCGTCGTCCGGCAAGCCGTCACCCCCCTACGCCTGCAGGCCCGGGTCAACACCACCGCGAGGATGATCGCCTGGGGCGGGACGCCGCTGGGTGCCGTGCTCGCCGGCATCCTCGCCGATGCCTGGGGCACCCGGGCCGCTCTGCTGACCGCCTCGGCCGAGGTCGGCCTGGCGCTGGTAGCGGGCCTGATGGCAGGCCTCGGCCACACCGGCAGGCTTCAGGACCTGATCAGGGCCGACGAGGTACCGGCCAACCCGCCGCAGGCCGGGCCCGGTGGGCCGGACGCCGAGGTCCGGGCGGTGACAGCCGCCGAATGAGCCCCCGAATGAGCCGCCCGGCTGATGTGTGGATATCGGCCCATCCCCACGCCACTCGTGCTAGTGTTCCTGTTGAAAATGAAAACCGTTTTATTGCGAAGGAGGTGAAGCATGGCGGAGATCTCGTTCGAGGAGCTGGCCGAGGCGCCGGTCCTCGCTGCCCCGCAGGACCCGACCACGCACGCGCTCGTCCAGAGCCCGTTCGCGTGGGACGACGAGGAGTAGTGCCCCCGGTTCACTGAGGGCACCGAGTGCACCTTGGTGAGCCAGCGCAAGCCGTGACCGCCGGTGCCGTCAGTTCCCGGACGGCCCCGACGGTCACGGTCTCCACCGGGTTCATCCCGGCCCGCGCGGCCCGTGTCGGCCATGACCCCTGCTGACCACGGCCGCGACCAGTCCACCATCACCAGACCACCACGACCGCGACACACCGGATGAGGAAAGCCGACGTGTTCGCTCCTGGCCACCATCTCTACCGGGCCGCCGACGGGAGTTGGCGTTACAGCGCCCCCGGGGACGTCTTCGTCCGAATTGGCGGCGAGGACCGCCTGCTTGCCCTCGTGCGGGACGTCGCGGCCGGAGCCACCCAGCTGCCCCTGCCCGATGTGGACCGACCCGCCGTCGAGCGCATGACCGCCGCGCTCACCGATCGCGGCGTGTTCGTCGGCCCGGGGCGTGTGGGGACCGTTCCGGCTGGCTGGAAGGTGCGCCTTGACGGCGACAGTCCGGTCGTCGGGAAGCTCACCGAACTCCTGGGCGACCTCCTCGAGGACGTCGAGTGCACCGTGGGCCCGGCGGACGAGGCCGCGGTCGCCGGCTCGGACGTCGTCGTCAGCTGCGCCCGGTGGCTGCCGGACTCGCACTGGTGCCGGCTCGACCAGTGGTGCGCGGCGCACCACACCCCATGGCACGGCTGCTACGCCGAGGGCGACACGTTCGTTGTGGGACCCTTGTCAATGCCGGGCCGTACGGCGTGCTACCAGGACACCAGAGGACGTCGGCTCGCCGCGGCCGCTCTCCCCGACGAGCTGATCGCCCACTGGGCCTACCTCGATTCCGACGCGGTCAAGCCGCCGGCCCCGTTCACCCCGGCAGCCACTGCGGTGCTGGCGGGGCTGCTCGCCGCCGACCTGCGGGCGCTGGCGGCGGGAAGCGCCGTTCCCAGCGAGGGGCACCAGCTCG
Organism: Frankia sp. CcMO1; assembly: GCF_977945845.1. Classification (NCBI taxonomy): domain Bacteria; kingdom Bacillati; phylum Actinomycetota; class Actinomycetes; order Frankiales; family Frankiaceae; genus Frankia; species Frankia sp. CcMO1. The sequence continues at coordinate 10,642 of NZ_CDWTMG010000081.1, read as the reverse complement.
TCGTCGACCTGACCACGGCGTCGATCAGCCGGCATCCGGTGCTTCCTCTTCCCAACCTCGCGGTCAACCCAGTATAGGCGCCGGGGCATGCACGCCATCGACGCGAACCAGGCCGTGCCGGCGGCGGACGGCGTCCTGCTGGCGACCGACGTCTACCGTCCCGACCGGCTACCCGCCCCGGCGGTGGTCACTCGCACCCCGTACGGTCGCGGTTCGCTGCTGGCAAACGGCGTCGGGTGGGCGCGGAACGGACTGGCCTACGTCGCCCAGGACGTGCGGGGGCGCTACGGGTCGGACGGGACCTGGACCCCGTATCAAGGGGAGCGCGCCGATGGCCGGGCGTTGGTCGAATGGGTCCACCGCCAGCCCTGGTGCGACGGGAACGTGATCCTCGCCGGAGCCTCCTACGGCTCGTTCACCGCGTGGGCAGCCGCCGTCACCGTGCCCGAGCTCGTGCGCGCAGTGATCAGCGAGGTACCCGCCGCGGGTCTGCGGCCCGCCAACGTGGACCCGTCGGGGATCCTGCGGCTGGCCGAGTACGCCGGATGGTGGACCGAGCACGCCGAGAGCCGCACCAGCAGGAACGGGCTGTCCGCGCAGATGCTGGGCTGCGAGCCGGACCTGCTGCGGCACCTGCCGGTCGCTGACCTCGGCCGGCGCCTCTGGGCACGGGTGCCACGCTGGTGGAGCGCCATAGTCCCGGCTCTGTCAGGCCCGGCTCTGTCAGCCCCGGCTCCGTCGACGACCGGCGACGGCCCGGCACCGCACGACCGTACGGGCGACGACCTCGGGGCGGGCATCAGCACGCAGGAACTGGCCCGCTGCTCGCTGCCGTCCCTGCATATCGGCGGCTGGTACGACCTCTTCCTGCCGCAGACGCTGTGGCAATGGGAAACCGCGGGCCGCGACCGCGCTCCGAACAGGCCCGCCCGGGGCCTGGTGATCGGGCCGTGGGGGCACGAGCTGTCGACCCCCGCTTCCAGCTCGGCGGGTGGGCGGGAGCACGGGCCCGCCTCGCAACTGCCGCTGGGACGCCTCCAGGTCGCGTGGATCCTTGACGTGCTGGCCGGCCGGGACGCGTCGATCACCAAGGTGTTCCTCGTCGAGGGCGGACGCTGGCTGGACCGGTGGCCGGCGCCCACCGCCACCCTGGGCCTGCAGGCCAGCGCTGACGGGTCACTCCTGCCGAACCCGCCCGAGCGGCCCGCCGAGCACCGGTTCACCTACGACCCGCTCGCCCCCTTCCCCAGCCTCCCGCGGGACTGCGACCGTGCCTCCCTGGACGCCCGCGCCGACGCCGTGGCATTCCGGACCCCGCCACTGACGACGCCGACCGCCATCGTCGGCGCACCCACCGTCACGATGGCCGCGGACACCACGGGCCCCGGCACCGACTGGATAGTCCGGCTGGTGGAGCGGCTCGGTGACGGCCGGGCCTTGGAGGTCACCAGCGGCGCCGCTGCCGTCGGGCCCGGCGCGGCCACGGTGTCGATCCCGCTCGACGCCACGGCTCTGCTGCTCCACCCCGGCAGCCGGCTAGAGCTGCAGGTCACCAGCAGCGACTTCCCGCGGCTGGCCCGCACCCCCAACACCGGCCAGGACCGGTACACCACCAGCGCCACCCGGACCGCCACCCAGACCATCCACACCGGTCCAACCCGCGGCTGCCGGGTTGACCTGCCCGTGCTGGAGCACCCGTGAGATCAACCACCCCCGCGCCGGCCGAACGGCGTCTCGTCGACCGCCGGCTCGGCGTCCTCACCCAGATTGTCCCCTACCAGCCGAGCCCCGCCATGCCGCGCTGCTGGGTCGGCTGGAGCGCCCGTGCCGCCGACACCCGTGCGTTCGCCACCTGGTCGGCCGAGCGGTTCGGCTTCGGTGCCGCTCTGGGCGATCACGACCGGGCGCGCCGTGCCGCGGTCGGGGAGGCCATGGAACGGTACTGCGGCAACGCCGTGCCCGACGCCCTGGAGATCGCCTGCTACGACGATCTCGCCAGGGCTGGGCGGCCGGCCCTCGACCCGGCGACCCTGGCGCTCTACTCCGACCGGCAGTACCGCGCCCGCGGGTTCCCCTTCCGGCCCTTCACCCGCCAGACACCGGTGGCCTGGGTGCCCGGCCGCGACCTGTACGCCGGGGATCCGGTGCTGGTGCCCGCGTCGATGGCCTACCTGAACTACTTCCGCGGCGCGCACGCCGACGAGGTGACCACCCACGCCATGCTGTATGCCGGCATCGCCACTGGCGAGAACCGTGAGCACGCCGAGCGTTTCGCGTTGGAAGAGCTCTTCGAACGCGACGCGAACACCATCTGGTGGGCCAGCGGCGCCGCAGGCTGGGCCGTCGCCGATGCGGCTGAGCTCCTCGACCGGTACGACATCGCCCACGGAGAGGGCACCGGTCGCACCATCCGGTTATTCCAGGTGCCAAGCCAGTTCCCGGTTCCGGTGCTCGCCGCCTTCCTTGAAGAACCGAGACGGGGGCTGATCGCATACGGCACGGCCTGCCGGGCGGGCCCGCGGGAAGCGGCGACGAAGGCGCTCGTCGAAGCCTTCGCCATGCTGGAACTGACCGCCGAGCTCGCGGACGGTGACAGCGCGCACTGGCGAGCCGTCGCCCGCGGCGAGATACCCCCGCACACCTACCTGCCCTACCGCGCCGACCGGCGGTACGCGGATGACATCCGGCCGGATTTCCGCGACCTCGTCGACCTGCCCGCGGTCGCCCAGCTCTACCTGGATCCGCGGATGCAGGGCCGGCCCCTCGACCGGCTCCGCGACGACACCCGCACCACCCGGCTCGCCGACATCCCCCGGGCCGACGGGGACGTCAACAGGGACGTCAACAGGGACGCCAACGGGGACATCAACGGGGACACAGCCCGCCGGCGCTATCTCGACATGCTCGCGACGCAGGGCCTGCCCGCCGTGTCAGTGGACGTCACCACCCCGGACGTGCGGGCGGCCGGCCTCACCGTCGTGCGGGTCATCGTCCCCGGGCTCTACGGCAACCCGCCCGCGGCCTTCCCGTTCCTCGGCGGCGAGCGGCTCTACGACGTACCCGCCCAGCTGGGCCTGGCTGCCGGAAAGCTCACCGAAGACACCCTTTATCCGTACCCGATCCCGCACGTCTGAGGCGCACCCATGGACCTCGCCGCGATCCTCGACCCCCGATCCGGGATCATCCGCCGGATCGAACGCAACACCATTCCCGCCACCCTGCCGCCCGAATTCACCATGTACACCGCCGTCCTCTCCGACACCACCAGGTTCTCCGCCTGGGCCAGTGACTTCGCCGGAGCCGGCTACGCCCTGCTCGACGACGACGCCGCCCTCGGGCCCGCCGTCGGCGAGGCCGTCGAACGCTACTGCGGGAACCTCGTCCCCGCCGGACTGCGCCGCGCCACCCACAAAGAGCTCACGGCGGACCGCGCCACCGTGCTCGACCCGCGCTCGGTGGTGCTGTACTCACCCGCCCAGTACGCCGGGCCCTACTTCCCGTTCACCGAGTACCGCGAGGATCTCGAGCTGGAGTGGACACCCGGCACTGACCTGCTTGCTGGCACCCCCGTCTGGGTACCCGCGCAGCTCGTCTGGGTGTCCTACGCCCACCAGGCCCAGGCCCGCGGGTTCCCCTACCTCAGCCCGGTCCTCAGCGCCGGCCTGGCCGCCGGTATGGACCAGCGCTCGGCGCAATGGTCGGCGATCTGCCAGATGATCGAACGTGACACGCTGACCATGGCCTGGCACGGCCGCCGGCCGTTGCGGGCCATTACCCCGCCCCCCTGGATCGCGCAGCTTGCCACGGGCGCGCACGGAAGCATGACGACCCGGTTCGTCGAATTCCCGAACGAGTTCGGCCTCGTCGTCGCCGGCGCACTGGTGCACGACACGGCGACCGGCTACCTGACCATGGGAGCAGCGTGCCGGACCACCACCACGCCGGCGCTGCGCAAGGCCCTTGCCGAAGCCTTCCAGCTGCAGATGTTCGTCGCCGACCTCGATGACCCCGACGGCCCCTACATGCGCGCCGCACGCAACCCGCACAGCCCCCTCAAGCCGTGGCGAGCTGACCGGCGGTACCTCGACGACTGCCGAGACGACCTGGCAGATGTCGTCGAGTACTGCACCCACCTCCAGCTCTTCCTCGACCCTCGCCTGCAGGACCGGCTGGAGGCCGAACTCGCCGAGACCCTCACCGGCACGATCGGCTGGGAGACCCTCGACCGGGACGCCCGGCACGCCGGAGTCGACGACCCGATGGTGCTCGCGCGCACGCTCGCCGGCGCCGGCCACCCGGTGACATCGGTCGACGTCACCACCGAAGACGTGCGCCCCACCGGCATGCGGGTCGTGCACACCTTGGCCCCCGGCCTGTACTCGAACACCTCCGTCGGCCTTCCGTTCCTCGGCGGCGCCCGGCTGGCCAGGCAACTCGCCGCGGCGGGCACCACCCGGCGCGACCTCCCGCTACCGCATTAGTGCATTAGCGACGTAACCGAAAGGACGAGTGTGGCCGAGGACGTCACCGCGCTGGAGCGTATCCGGCGGGCCCAACAGGTCCTCAATGGTCCGCCGACCCGGCAGGTGGTGCTCGACGGACTGCGCGCCGCCACCAGCCGGATTCCGCTGCCGGCACCGCGCGCGGACCTGCCGGTCGAGTTCGGCCAGGTGCTCGCGGCACGCAGGTCCTGGTACCGGTTCGATGCCGAGGCGCCGACCGCCGAGAATGTCTCCTCGCTCCTACGCTGGGCGGTTGGTCCGCAGCGGGATGTCCGATTGCCCGACGGCAGTCAGCACCGGATGTGGATGGCGCCGTCGGCAGGTGGCCTGCATTCACTGTCCATCTATCTCGTCATTGCGCGCAGTGCGCAACTGTCCGGCGGCGTGTTCCGGTACGACGCCGAGGACCACTGTCTGCAGACGTTGTGGTCCGGCGAGCCGGTGGCGGCGTTGCGTTCGGTGCTGGTCCAACCCGAGTTCGCCGAACGGGCGCCCATGGCGGTCGTCGTAGTCGCCCGGCTTGACACGACTCTCGTGAAGTACCCGGCACGCCATTACCGCACCCTGCACCTCGACGCGGGAATCGCCGTGCAGAACCTCTACCTGGTCGCGGCCGCACTCGGGCTGGCCGGATGCGCCGTGACGGCCTTCGACGACCAGGCCCTCGCCGAGTTGCTGCGCCTGCCCGACACGATGTTCCCGACCGTCGTGTTCCCCGTCGGCCGTCAGCCGGTCCGACCGCCAACCAGGCATGCGAGCTGACTACATTTCACTATCGCCGGCCGCGGCGGCCGTCACGGCCGCCGCGGCCGGACGTGGGCGGCCGAGGTGCCCAGCCCCGTGGGGCCGCCGAAGAGCCGTACTCCCGCCGTCGGGTGGTACCGCAGTTCGGACTCCTCGTACCGATGCGTGCCCTCATGCCAGCGGAGGATCCCGGCCAGCCAGTTCTGGAGTTCCCGCGCATAGCCCAGCAGCGCCTGCCGCGCCGGCGCGTCCAGGGCGAAGCTGTCGAACAGCGCCGGAAGCTCGTGCGCCACGATGTGCTCGAACTGCCGTATCCGGGAGGTCATCAGATCGTTGACCACCGTGAGGGCACGCTCCCGGTCGCAGTCGAGGAAGTTCTCGACGACGAGGACACAGTTGTGGATCTCACCCTCGAACTGGATCTCCTTCTGATAGGAGAAGACGTCGTTGAGGAGGCAGGCGTAGTCCGCGGCCGCGTTCTCCAGAGCCTGGATCGGCCGGGTGCGGTAGATCTCGGGTGGCACGGTCTGCTCCCGGGCCAGCCGGGACAGGCTCATCGTCAGATCCGAACCGAAGGTCGCCCGGCGCATCTCAATGTAGTCGATCGGGTCGGGAATGCGATTCTGGGCCTGGTTTGCCAGCTCCCACAGCCAGCTGTCGATCATAACCTCGACGGCGCCGCGGAACGTCTCGCGCGCGCCTGGCGACATGGTCTCGGTGGTGCGCGCCCACAGGTCGGCCAGACCGCGTTCCAACGCGTTGGCCGGCACCGCGGTGACGGGGGAGTCCACCGGCATGAACTCCGACAGCCGGGCGTTGCACACCTTGGCCCCGAGGATGTCCCGGGTGCGGCCGAAGATTACCGGGTAGTAGTCGTCGGCGTAGGTCCCCCAGGTGAGCCAGTCCGTCGTCAGATTCAGTTCCGGCAGGGTCGCGTCCGGATGGATTCCGGCCGAGCACAGCGCGAAGTCGAACGCCCGCAGTTTGTGTTCGTCCCAGATGCCCGGAATCGGGTCCAGCATCCCCACCGCCCGGGCCCAGATGATGTTCTCCCGGCGGGAGGCGTCCAGATGCGGGCTCTGCCCGGTCGAGAAGGGCATGCAGAAATCGGGATGGCGCAGCGGCCCGACGATCTGGTGCGGGATGTGCGTGAAAGAGCGGATCCGGCGCGGTGCGGTGGTGACGAGGGACGGCACGATCCGGGCCGCCGAGGTACCGAGACCGGTGAGTCCGAGGAGTCCGCCGAGCTCGCCGCTCCCGGGCGCCACGGCCCGGTTCATGTACCGGCTCGAGCGCAGGTGCCACTCGTGGCCCCCGGACTGCCAGTCCTGCAGACCCTTCACGTACGCCAGGACCTCCAGCCGGCTCCCCGGGTCGACACCGTGCTCCTCGAGGACCGCCGGCAGTTCGGTGACCGCGGTGTGCTCGAACTGGTGCAGCCGCGAGGTGAGCAGGTCGTTGACCGTGTCGGCGGCCTCCTGGGTTCCACAGCCGAGGAAACGTTCGATGACGAGCACGCCGTTGCTGAGCTCGCCCTCCTCTTCGACCTCGCGCTGGTAGGAGAACAGGTCGTTGCGCAGGTGCACGGCGTCGGCGAAGGTGTCCCGCAGTACCTGCAGCGGCCGGGTTGCCGCGACCCGGGCCGGAACCTCGGCATCGGCGGCGTGCTCGACGAGGTTCGCCGACCAGGGCGCGCCGCCGACCTTGCGCCGCATCTCGACGTATTCAATCGGGTTGGCGAGCTGGCCGGCGTTGATGTTGGCTAGTTCCCACAGGGACTCGTCCAGTAGGTTCTTGGTGCTGACCGCGAACCGCCGCCGCCAGTCGGCGGAACGCTCCGGGACGGTCCGGGTCCACAGGTCGGCGAGTCCGCGTTCCACCGGGTTGGTCGGCGTCTCGGTGATCTTACCGTCGACGGGCATGAAGGCGGGCAGACGGTCGAGGTAGGCCCGGGCGCCGGCCATGTCGTGGGACCGCTTGTACAGCTCCAGGAAGTGGTCGTCGAAGTAGAACACCCAGACATACCAGTCGGTGACCAGATCGAGTTTTCGGCCGACGGCGTCCGGATGGGTGTATGCGCAGAGCAGGGCGTAGTCGTGTGCGTCGAAGTCGGCCTCGGTCCAGATCACGGTTCCGTGCTGCGGAGAGTCGATCATCTCCATCTCGTCGGCCCAGGCCCTGCTGTGCACGCGGGCCTGTTCCAGGTTCGGATTGAGCCGTGCCGGATAGGGCACGTAGAACTCCGGTAGCGTGAAAGGCTGCATGACCCGCTGGTGAACCTTTCTCGGTCACGGGCTGGACGGCCGGCCCCGAAAGTCGGCCGGATACGGATCCTTATCCGTATCCGGCACCGGAGAACCTTCCCCGGGGAATCGGTCCCGGGGAAGGCGTACCGGGTCTGCCGGGGTGGCAGCGGAGAAGCGAACAGTCGGGGCGGCCGGGAGAGATCGGGCCGGGATGCCGCGGAGCCCAGCGGAACCCTCCCGGAACCCCGCGTAATCTCGCGTAATTCCGCAGAATTCCGCGGGTTCCGGGTGATCCCAGCGGCTCGCGCGGCCGGGTGTCACCGACCGATCTCGACGTTCTCCAGGATGCCGAGCGCGTCGGGGACGAGCACCGCCGCGGAGTAGTACGTGGTCACCAGGTACGAGATGATGGCCTTGTCGCTGATACCTGCGAATCTCACGGACAGGCCGGGCTCGTATTCGTCCGGCAGGCCGGCGTGGTGCAGGCCGATCACCCCCTGGTTCTCCTCATCGGTGCGCAGTGCGAGGATGGACGTGGTACCGGTCCTGCTGATCGGAATCTTGTTCAACGGGAGCAGGGGAACGCCGCGCCAGGCCGGCACGTGCTGGTCGTGGAAGAGGACGGTGGCCGGGTAGATGCCGCGGGCGGTGCATTCCCGGCCGAACGCGGCGATGGTCCGCGGGTGGGCGAGCAGGAAATGTGTGCTGCGTCGGCGGCTCAGTAGCTCGTCGAGGTCGTCCGGGGTAGGCGGACCGCTCCGGGTGTGAATACGCTGGCGGAGGTCGGCGTTGTGCAGCAGCCCGAAGTCGGGGTTGTTCACCAGTTCGTGCTCCTGGCGTTCGCGCAGGGCCTCGACGGTGAGCCGGATCTGGTGCTCCAGCTGGTTGTGCGGTTCGTTGTAGAGGTCCGCCACCCGGGTGTGGATGCGTAGCACGGTCTGGGCGACGCTGAGCTCGTATTCGCGGGGCGCCAGCTCGTAGTCGACGAACGTCCCCGGCAGGTCCGGTTCCCCGGCGTGCCCGGCGGCGATCGTAATCTCCGCTTCGCCCAGGCGGTTGCTCGGGGGCTGGGGTCGGGTCCGGTACTCGTCGAGGTGACGCCGCAGCTCGTCGGAGGAGTCGACGAGCTCGGAGAACTGCTGGCGCGACAGGACGAGGGCCGTCGTACCGGTGAGTGCGCGGGCCGTGAACTCCCAGGTCAGGTCCTCCTCGACCAGCACCTCGTCACCGTACTCCCCGGGGCCGAACCTGCCGACCTTGCCGTGCGCGATCAGGAACACCTGGTCGGCGGCCTGACCACCCTCCACCAGGACGTCCCCGGCGGCGAACTCCCGTTGGGCGAAGCGGTCCGCGAGCGCGTCGAGCACCTCGCCGTCGAAACCGCGCAGGGCGGGCAGCTCGCTGAGTTCGCGCGGAACGACCCGGACCTCGGATCCGGTGGTGGTGAACGTGAGGAGCCCGTCCCCGAGTATATTAGGTCAGGCGGCGGTTGACCCGGTACACGCCGCCGGACGCCTGGACCCACGGCAGTACCCGCAGCAGCCACCGGGAGGTGATCTCCTGCATCTGCGGAACGGACTTGGTGGTCGTCGCGAGATTGCGCGCGGCCGCCGTGCCCAGACTCAGCCGGGGCTCTTCGCCGCCGGCATCCGTACCGGTCTGCACGGGTTCGGTCATGACAGACTCCACCTATTTCTGGTTTTCGCAGGGGCAGTTTTCCCACTGGGAGTGGGGGTTTACACTGGGGATATGGGGGTTTTCCCGGAGTGCGGTTTTGATTGACTCGGCGCACGTGCAGGAGGCGCGGCCTGTGCACGGTCATAGGAATGTGCGGGCGTGACGGGCCCCGGCGGCTGGCGGCCGACCGCGGGTACATCGAACCGACACGAAATGCGGGACGTCGAAGTTCCGATACTGCGCTGGGTGAGTCTCGCCTTCCCTGAGTAGCGATGACATCGATGGGCGCTCCGTCGGTGTAACCCCCCATGACGTCGAGTCAACATGCGCTTGTCTCGAACGGAACGCGCGTCGCCTCGCCGCGCATTGGAAGCCTCCCGCATCGATCACGCGGGCGGCAAGCACTTTGCGGAACCAATCAGATCTGGTCCGGGCAGACTGGCCTGCCCTAGTCCCTCGGGCCGGTCCGGCAACCACGCACCGTCAAGGGCGGCCGGGCGTTTTCTCGATCGTTTTCCCGGCGTCCCGACCGGCTGTCGGTACGCAGCGGACAGGCGTTCTGCCCGCCTTTTCCGCTGGTGGATCCAGCGCCGATCGGCGCCCGTGTCCCGGCTACGGTGATATCGGGTCGAAATCTGGTCCGGCTGTCGGTCGAGCGTTCGCGGAGCCCGCGCGCGAAATGCCTTCGGTGATATTAGATCGCGTGGCGGACCATAGCCAATTCTGCCGGGGAACCCGGGTCGGAGCGCCGTCGTCTCCCTCGAGTGCGGCGCGCGGATATTTCTTCACCCCCACGCCGGTGGACCGGAAACGTCACGGTGACGGGGACGGAGACGGCGCGTGGCGTCCCGCCGCTCCGGGCCCGTTGCAGCCGGCCCGTCCGCGGCAGATCCGGACCGGTTGCGGACTCCTCATGACACGCCATAGACGCTGGCTGCTTCGCCTGGTCAGGGCCTCGGCCCGGAATCGGGTCGGGTGCCCGCCCCGGGTCCGCAACCGCGGCCTGGTCCGATCATCCGCCGGATGCGGCGGCCCTGCGGCCCCGTCGGGGCCAAAGGCCTGGAGATTGCGGGACCTGTGGCCATTGCGGGACCTGTGGCCATAGCCGGAACGGTGTATCCGTCCGTCCGGTATGGCCGGCCGGGTGATCGACCCGACGCGCATCGTATTGAGCCGGTCCTGCCGACCGAGGGAGCCATTGCCTCCCGGCAACGGCGCCGGCCGAATCCCGCGATGCGAGGGGCATGCCTCGGCTGGTCGCCTTCGCTTCAAGCTTCGGCTCAAGCCTTGGCGCCGAGATTATCACTATACGTGTCTTTGGAAGGACATTAGCGTTACTCCATCGTACGCGCCGGTGCGGCGTGACCGGTGCGGCTTCACCGGACGGCGCAGGTGCTCCCGGGCGTCAACTCACCGTCATCACGCCGACGGGCTACTAGGGCCTGTTTGGGAAGTACGTCCCGGGGTTGGCCG
>NZ_CDWTMG010000080.1:0-18381 GCF_977945845.1 Frankia sp. CcMO1 | reverse complement strand
CAGATCCGGTTATCCGGCCCGGCTCATCGCGCCGAACCGGCCCGGGGTCCTCCAGACGAAATGGGTACATCGGGTGGTGATGGTATGAACGCCGTCGTACTGCGCGGTGTCGCGGTGGCGGCCGGGCTGGCCGCAATCGGTTACGGGGTCGACGGCGTGCTCACCCACCAGCAGGCCACCCGGCCGCCGAACACCGTGGTCTGGCTGATCGGCGGGGTCCTGGTCCATGACGCGTTGCTCGTGCCCGCGACGATGCTCGTCGGCTTCCTGCTCACCCGGTTGGTCCCACCGCCCTACCGGTCCGTCGCACAGGGCGCACTGCTGGTGAGTGCGGCGGTCGCCCTGTCGTCGCTCCCGCTGTGGCGTGGCTACGGTGGGGACCCTGGGAACCCGACGGTGAACCCGCTGCCGTACGGACGCAACCTCGCGCTCGTTCTCGGAGCGGTCTGGGCCGGCGCGGCGGCCCTCATGGTGAGTCGGGCGGTCCGCGCCCGGCGGGGAATCATCCGGTCGGGAGACGCCGGCGCAGCGCGGCAAAGTGCCGGCCGGCGCTGCACCAGGTCCGGGTGATTAGCAGTCCGGCGTCCGGCGCGAGGCCGGTCAGGTCGTCCCCGTCCACCAGGCACCAGGAGAAGGGCCGCGACACCCGGCCGGTCGCGTCCTCCAGCCGGACCCGCATCGGGCCGGTCTGGGCGCCCGGCGGTTCGAGTTCGACGAGCACCCGGCCGGAGGGGGCGAGGAGTTCCCCGGCCCGGCGCAACAACCGGATCGGGTCGCCGCCGATGCCGATGTTCCCGTCGGCGAGCAGCAGCGCGGCCCATCGTCCCTCGGCAGGTACCCGGCCGAACACGTCCCGCCGTAGCGCCGGCGCACCGGCCCGCCGGGTCAGGTGCACCGCGAACGGCGCGACGTCGATGCCGAAGGCCGGCACCCCGCGGGCCGCGAGCGCAGCCGCGAGCCGGCCGGGCCCGCAGCCGACGTCGAGGGTCGGGCCGCCGCAGTGACGCAACAACGACAGATCCCCCGGGGACAGCGCCCCGGTGGAGCAGGTGCGCGGGGTCGACGCCGCCGGGGGCAGAGTGCCACGCCAGCGGTTCACCGGCAGCGGGTCGCGTCGCCCGTCGGGACGGCGCATCCACAGCTGTCCACCGGCGGAACGCAGTCCCGCCTCGTAGACGGTCGTCGGTCCCCACCGGCCGTCGGGGACGCCGGTCAACACGCGGTGGCCCGGCCGGCGGCGATGCGATCCCCTTGCGTGGCGCGCAGCGCCGCGGCGAAGCGCCCACCGGGCACGAGCCGGGCGACCGCGTCGGCGTCGGCCATGGTGTCGACGTCACGCATCGTCGGCAGGGTTGTGACCGTCAGGCCGGCTTCGGACAGGCGGGCCCGTTGCCGTGCGCCGGTGTCCGGGCGTGAGGTCGGCACGCCACGGAGAAGATCGCCGTCGGGGGTGGTCAGGCCGAGTGCCCACCATCCCCCGTCCGCGGCGGGACCGAACACCGCGTCGGTCGCGTGCAGCGCGTGGCAGGCGGAGGCAAGCAGGGCGGCGGTCACCTGGGGGGTGTCCATCCCGATGAGCAAGGTCGGCTCGCTGCCGGCGTCGAAGGCTGCGGCGAGCCTGACGTCGAACGGCCCCGACACCTGCGGCATCACTTCGATCGCGATTCGTCCGGCCGCGATTCGTCCGGCCGGGATTCGTCCGAACGAGGTCTCCAGCCACGGGCCGACCGCGCCGTCGAGGACGAGGACCGGGCACAGTGCGTCGAACCCGGGCAGGCGGGTCAGCTCCTCAACCGCGGCCAGCGTGTCCGCGAGCGCGGCCGCCGCGACGGCCGCCGCCTGGTCCGGGCGCAGGGGCGGCGTGAGGCGGGTCTTGACCCGCCCGGGTACCGGCTCCTTCGCCATCACGAGCAGCCTCACCGGAGGCTCGCCAACAGGGCGGACATGTCCCGGGCCGTCCGGGCGGCGCCGAGCGGTGTCCCGGTCACCTTGGAGCGCCCGACCCGAGGGGTGTAGGCCACGTCGGTCTCGATGATCCGCCAACCGGCCTGGGCTGCCCGCAGCAGCAGTTCCAGCGGATAGCCGAACCGGCGGTCGGCCACGGGCAGTCGGAGCAGGTCCTCCCGGCGGGCCACCCGCATCGGGCCCAGATCATGGACGGGAACGCCGCGCCGGCGCAGCCGCCCGGCGACCACCGCGTTCCCGAATCGGGCGTGCGGCGGCCAGGCCCGCATCGAGGTCGGGCGACGGCGGCCAAGAACCAGATCGGCCCGGCCGGCCAGCAACTGCGCGACGAGACCGGGAAGCTCGGCGGGATCGAGGGAGGCGTCCGCGTCGCACACGCCGACCATGTCGGCGTCCGCGGCGAGCAGCCCGGCGTGCACGGCGGCGCCGTAGCCGCGCTCAGGCACGTCGACGACAACCGCCCCGCGTTCCAGCGCCACCTGGCGGGAACCGTCGCGCGATCCGTTGTCCGCGACGATCGGCCAGTAGCCGACGGGCATCCGATCCAACACCCAGGGTAGCGCCCCGGCCTCGTCCAGGCAGGGCAGGACGACGTCGACGGAGGCCCCGATCCCACTACGTTGCGTGAACATGATCGGGACTGTAGTGCCGCCCGCGCGTGATCAACCCTTACGGAACAAGGAATGCCCGGGTCCCGTCCGGCGGCTCGGCACGGACACGACGACAAGCATGACGATCATTACGAGCATTACGAAGCGGAGACATCCGAGCCGATCATGGTCAAGACGGCCGTCGCCTTACCTATCGTGGCCGGGTGGCCCGTGTGCTCGTCGTCGACGACGACGCCCTCGTCTCCGAGGTCGTCGACCGCTACCTGCGCAACGCCGGCTTCGACGTCGACCGCACCGCGGACGGGCCCACGGCCCTGCGGGTGGCCGAGACGACCCCACCGGACCTCGTCGTCCTCGACCTGATGCTGCCCGGTCTCGATGGCATCGAGGTGTTCCGCCGGCTCCGGGCGCACCGACCGGTACCAGTGATCATGCTGACCGCACGTGCCGACGAGTCGGATCGCATCACCGGTCTGGAGATCGGCGCCGACGACTACGTGACCAAGCCGTTCTCGCCGCGGGAGCTGACCCTGCGCGTGCAGTCGGTGCTGCGGCGGGCGAACGAAGCGGCGCCGGGCGCGGAGGCCGGCGTCCTGCGGGCCGGCCCCCTCGTCGTCGACGCAGCCGCGCGGACCGCCACCCGGCACGGGGTGCCGCTCGGGCTGACGGTGCGCGAGTTCGATCTGCTGGCCTTCCTGCTGCGCCGGCCCGGCCGCGCCTTCACCCGGGGCGAGCTGCTCGAACAGGTGTGGGGATGGAGCTATGGCGACCCCTCGACGGTCACCGTGCACATCCGCCGACTGCGGGAGAAGATCGAGGATGATCCGACCGCTCCCCGGATGCTTGTCACAGTGTGGGGAGTCGGGTACCGCTACGATCCCGGCACCCCGCGCCCCGACAGCACCCCCACCGGACAGGTGGCGGCACCGGACGAGGGACGACACCGAGGATGAGACCCGAGGCGGTGCGGCGGGACGACGACCTCACGGGCGGGCGGCGAGCGAGAGCGAGAGCGAGGCCCCAATGAACGCCGACCTGGAGGTCATGGGGATCGCGCTCGACTGTTCGACAGCGGCCGCGCTCACCGGCCTGCCGTTGCTGCGGGCGCTCCGGAAGCGGCCGTTGTGGGCGACAGCCACGTCACTGAGCGTAATACCGGTCGTCGCGGTGACGGCGGGGGTCGCCGGCACGGCGCAGGCAATGTTCCTCTCCGATCACGACCTGCGGGTCGTGCTCATCGTGGTCGCCGTGTCGGCGGTGGTGGCGTCGGCATCCGCGGTGCGCCTGGGTGGCCCGGTCGTGGCGGCGATCGGGACGCTGACCCGAGCGACGGCGGCCCTGGGCGAGCCGGGCTATCGCGGCGCCGGCCATGTTCCGACCGCCGAGCTCAGCGCGCTGGCGACGGCCCTGGACGCGACCCATGTCCGCCTGGTCGAGGCGCGGGAACGGGAACGGGCCCTGGAGGCGAGCCGCCGCGAGCTGGTGGCCTGGATCAGTCATGACCTGAGAACCCCGCTCGCGGGAATCCGGGCGACGGCCGAGGCCCTGCAGGACGGCCTGGTCACGGACGCCGAGACGACGGCCCGCTACCACCGGCTGATGCTCGCCGACGCCGAGCGGCTGACCGGCATGGTCGACGACCTGTTCGAACTGGCCCGGCTGCAGGCCGGTGCGCTGCGGCTGAGCCTGGAGAAGGTGCGCGTCGCCGATGTCGTCTCGGACGCGATCGCCGCGGTGGACCCGATCGCGCGGGCCAAGGGAGTCGTCGTCAGCGGGCGGGCCGATCACGCCGGGTACGTCGACGCCGACGCGGCCGAGGTGGGGCGCGTGCTGACCAATCTCCTCGTCAACGCCATCAGGCACACCCCCGACGACGGAACGGTGGAGATCACCGCTACCGCGGACGCCGACCGGGCGGTCTTCGCCGTGGCGGACCGGTGCGGCGGCATCCCGCAGGAGGAGCTGCCCCGCGTGTTCGACCTCGGATTCCGGGGCGAGTCGGCCCGGACCCCCGGCGGTGACGACAACCCGCACCAGCCACGGATGCGGTCGGGGATCGGCCTCGCGATCGTCCGCGGCATCGTCGAGGCGCACGGGTGCGACGTCACCGTGCACAACCATCGGGAGGGCTGCCGCTTCGTCGTCGCGCTCCCCACGTCCTGACGTCCGGACGCCGCCCGGGGTTACGACGGTGCCGGCACAGGGGCCGGGCCGGAGACGTTCCGCGGTTCGTAAGATCCGGCGCGTCCCGGCACCGCTAGCGTCGGCGTCATGCGGGTTCTCGTCACCGGTGGCGCCGGCTTCATCGGTTCTCACGTTGTCGACGCGCTGGTCGCGGCGGGCGGCGAGGCCAGGATCCTCGACGCCCTGCTTCCGGCGGTGCACCGGACGAAGCCCCAGGTCAACAACGCCGCCGAGATGATCGTTGGGGACATGACCGATCGGGGCCAGGTCGCCGAAGCACTGAGCGGGATCGACGTCGTATGCCACCAGGCCGCCATGGTGGGTCTGGGTGCCGATCTGGACGACCTTCCGGCGTATGCCACGAACAACGATCTCGGCACCGCGGTCCTGCTCGCGGCGATGGCCCGCGCCGGAGTGGGGCGACTGGTCCTGGCGAGCTCCCTGGTGGTCTACGGCGAGGGTGGTTACCGCTGCCCGACGGACGGACCGGTGCGCCCCGGACCACGGCAGGCCGCCGACCTGGACGCGGGCCGTTTCGAGCCGCCGTGCCCACGGTGCCACCGGCCGCTCTCGCCCATCGTGGTCCACGAGGACGCCCCCTTGGACCCCGCAACGCGTATGCGGCGACCAAGGTCGCCCAGGAGCATCTCGCGGCGGCATGGGCGGCGGAAACCGGCGGGACCGTCGTGGCACTGCGCTACCACAACGTCTACGGTCCGCGGATGCCCCGGGACACCCCCTACGCCGGCGTCGCGTCGATCTTCCGCAGTGCGCTGGAACACGGGCGGGCCCCGCGGGTCTTCGAGGACGGCCGGCAGCTGAGGGATTTCGTGCACGTCCACGACGTCGCGCAGGCCAACCTGCTGGCGTCCCAGCAGCCGCAGGCACCCGGCCGGCTGGTTCCCCTCAACATCGGCTCCGGTGATCCCCACACCGTCGGGGACATGGCGGACGCGCTGGCTCGTGCCTTCGGCGGTCCGAAGCCCGTCGTGACCGGTACCTCCCGGGTCGGCGACGTCCGCCACATCGCCGCGTCCTCGGCTCGAGCAGACGATCTTCTCGGCTACCGGCCGCGGGTCGACTTCGCCGGGGGGATGCGGGCCTTCGCCCATGATCCGCTGCGAGACTAAGGTTCTCCCCGGATCCGCGATCCTCCCTGGCCCGCTCGGGGCAGACCCACGAAGGACTAATCCCCGTCGGCCACCTTCATGAGATCGAAGATGCATCCGCCGAACATGCTGCCCGTGAAAACTGCCCGTGAACGTGCAGGACGCGAACGTCATGTCAAAGAACGAGCACCGAATGAAGGTGCAGGTGGTGAAAGCAGTATCCGAATAGACTGATGTGCTAAACCGGACCCCCAGAAGGTGCGCTCAGTCAAATCCACCACACGAAGAAAACATGATCATAGCTCTGGCCAGACAGATCCCCGCCGTCGGGGCCCAGGGACCGGGTGGTCGCCCGCGTCCGCGGGGCCGGTTCGCCGTATTTCCGTTCGGCCAGGCGCCGCAGCCTTCCGGCCAGACACGATCTTCAGTGCCCACCTCACGGTTGCCCCCGAACTGGGCGCACCACTCGACGAGGTATCAATCGCCCACGAATTGTGTTGCATGCCACATGCCCCGTCGACGCTATCCGGCGACAGGAGGTGATGATAAACACGATCCCATCTCGGATATACGGCGGAAAATAGTAGCCGGGGTCCGGCACCATCAGGTATATGATCTTCGCGGCGCCAAGGGGCACCGCCGGAGTCAAGAGGCTGAGCGGAGAAGGATCGTGACCACGGACAGCGCCCAGACAGGGCAGGCCGGCGAACCGGAACGGCTCGAGGAGCGAAGCACCTCCCCGCACCGAGTAGTGATCATCGGGTCTGGCTTCGGAGGTCTGTTCACCGCGCAGGCCCTCCGCAAAGCACCGGTCGAGGTCACCCTCGTCGCGAAGACGACGCACCATCTGTTCCAGCCGCTGCTCTACCAGGTGGCAACGGGCATCCTGTCCGAGGGCGAGATCGCCCCGACCACCCGTGAGGTATTGAGCCGGCAGGACAACGCGCAGGTCGTCCTCGGCGAGGTGACCACCATCGACGTGAACGCAAGGACGGTCACGTCCCAGTTGCTGGGTCGCACGACCGTGCACCACTACGACAGCCTCGTCGTCGCCGCGGGCGCGGGCCAGTCGTACTTCGGCAACGACCATTTCGCCACGCACGCCCCGGGCATGAAGAGCATCGACGACGCGCTCGAGCTGCGCGGCCGGATCTTCGGGATGTTCGAGCTCGCCGAGGCGTCCACCGATCCCGCGGACGTGGAGCGGCTGCTGACCTTCGTCATCGTCGGGGCGGGCCCCACCGGCGTGGAGATGGCCGGACAGATCGCGGAACTCTCGCGCCGGACCCTGCGGCGGGACTTCCGCAGCATCGACCCTGCCAAGGCCCGAGTCATCCTGCTGGACGCCGCACCCGCCGTCCTGCCGCCGTTCGGCGAGCGGCTCGGCGCGAAGGCGGCCGACAAGCTGACCAAAATCGGCGTCGATGTGCAGCTGGGCGCCAAGGTCGTCAATGTCGACGCGACCGGCATCGACGTCGAGGACAGCGACGGCACCCGCCGGCGCATCGACTCGGTCTGCAAGGTCTGGGCCGCCGGCGTTGCCGCGAGCCCGCTGGGCCGGCAGCTCGCCGAGCAGACCGGTGCGGGGCTCGACCGCGCCGGCCGCATCGAGGTGCTGCCCGACCTCACCCTGCCGGGGCATCCGGAGGTGTTCGTCATCGGGGACATGGCGAGCATCAACCGGCTGCCCGGCGTGGCGCAGGTCGCGATCCAGGGCGGCCGGCACGCCGCCAAGGAGATCCAGGCCTGGGTCGCCGGCAAGCAGACGGGCCGACCGTTCGAATACCATGACAAGGGCAGCATGGCTACCATCTCGCGGTTCAGCGCGGTGGCGAGCATCGGCAAGGTGCAGTTCAGCGGCTTCTTCGCCTGGCTCGTCTGGCTGGCCGTACACCTCGTCTATATCATCGGGTTCAAGCACCGGCTGACCACTCTGCTTCACTGGACGGTGAGCTTCATCGGCCGGGGCCGGTCGGAACGTACCGTCACCGAGCAGCAGATCTTCGCTCGGGTCGCGGTCCAACGCCTCGGAACGGACTTCGCACCGTCCCTGCCCCCGCACGCGAGTCAGGAGGCGCCGTCCTGGACGGGGGCCCGGACGATCGTGCCGATGCAGCCGCAGGCCAAGGACGAGGACAGCCGGCAACCGTCCCGGGTCTAGCGCGTAGCGCGGATCCGGCCTCCGTCCCGATCGATCGGCCGGAGCACGCACCGTCCGCCCGCAGGCATCCGCCGGGGCGGACGGTTGCCGCGTCGAGGTACCGCCGGGCCAGGTACTGCCGCGTCGAGGTACCGCCCGGGTCCGCCACCGCGGGAACCGGCCTTCCACGTGGTTCGCACCACGCCCGCACGTTCCTCACATCTCGCTGTCGCATCGTGGGCTCCGACCGCGTGCCACCGTGGCGCGCGGCGCCCGGCCGGTCGTCGCCGCTCAGGGCCGACGACCGGTTCGCGGCGTGGTGACGCGACACGGAAGGACGACACAGATGCGCAGCTTCCTGACCGGACGATGGGGTGCGGGGGTCGCCGCAGCGGGTCTGCTCGGGCTCGGATTGGGGGTCGGGCTCGGGTTCGGCGGGACAGCCGCGTCCGCCACCCCGGACCGGACCGCCAGCGCAGCAGCCGCCCCGGCCGACCACGCGTTCCTGGGCGACCATCCGCGACTCGCCGAGGCCCGGCTGCGTTCCCACGACGGGCTGCGTCCCCATGGCGGCCTCTGGGCCGGCGGCGGCGTGCGCGGTGAGGCAACGGTCAAAACCGACAAGGGCTTCCAGGTAGTGGCGGGGCAGCGCGGGAAGGTGACCGCGGTGAGCCCCACCTCCCTGACGGTCACCAGTGAGGACGGCTACGTCGGCACCTATGTGATCAACGCCGATACCCGGTTCCGGATCGACGGGGACACCGCGAAGGTCTCCGACCTCCACCCGGGGGTGACGGTCCGGGTGGGCGCAACGGTCAAGGACGGCACCCGCACGGCGGTGGTCGTCGCCCAGCCCAAGGACTGACCCACCGCCGAGGGCCTATCCCGGCACCGAAGATCACCTGGGGGACGCCTGTCAGCGTGACGGCGGCGTCCCCCTCCCTCCGCCATCCGGCTCGTCCGGAGGAAGCTCCGGACAGCCCTCGCATTCGAGGTCCGCGGCGCGGACCATGCGACACCGCGGGCACGGTGCCCCCGGCCGCATCATCGTCTTCAGCCCCTGGCGGGGACGCCGTCCCCGATGTTCCGGACACCGCAGGTACAAGAAGTCGGCCTGAACGGGCATCGAGTTCTTCATGGCAGGGGAACCTTTCCGGTTCCGCCGCATTCCCGACACTTGATATTGGCGTCACCGTCGAAAAGACCGTCCTCGTCCACTTCCGCCTGCGGACGCGTCTGATACTGCGTGCCGTTGCAGGACGAGCAGGTCATCAGGCCCAGGCTGAGCCGCTCGTCTGGCGGCCGAAAATACCGACTGGATCTTTTTCGTTGCCTCACCACGCGATCAAAGGTGCACGCTCCATCACAGCCTGTCCAGACGCATCCACCACCAGGGCGTCATCCGGGAGACAGGCGCACCGTACTCATCCCATCCATCACTCGTCCGGCTACTTTGCCTACATTTCGGCACCCGGGCCGGCGCCATGGTGAGCAGCGGGAACGACGGAACGATCATCGGTGCCCGGCCGCGGCACGAGGCCGGGCGCGCCGACCCGCTGACGAGCGGCGAGGCATCACCAGCCACGGGTGTGCCCGGATCATCCTGGTCTCATACGATGACCGACTGATTCGTCGAGGCAGGCAGGAAGGCCGTCGTGCCGCGGTGGCCTGCCCCGGCACCGCGGTCGGCGCGCAGTCCGTGGCCACCCGGAGAAGGACGAGGGATGGATGATCAACAGTGCTGCCCACGTACGGACCAACCGTGCCCGCTGGAACGAGATCTCCGACGACTACCAGCGACTGAACGCCCCGCAGATCCGCCGGCAGGTGTTCACCGGCGATATCTCCTGGGGGCTGTGGGCCGTTCCGGAATCACGGCTCGGCGTGCTCGGTGAGGTCACCGGACGGGACATCCTGGAGATGGGCTGCGGGGGCGGCCAGTGGTCGAGCGCGCTGGTCCGGCGGGGGGCCGACCGATCGGCTTGGACCTCTCCGAACGGCAGCTGCACCACAGCAGACGGCTCACCGCGGAGACCGGACTGTCCTTCCCCCTGGTCCAGGCGAGTGCCGAGGCGGTGCCCTTCGCCGACGGCTCGTTCGACATCGTCTTCGCCGACCACGGCGCCTTCTCCTTCGCGGACCCCTTCCGGGCCGTGCCGGAGGCCGCACGCGTGCTGCGCCCCGGCGGCCTGCTCGCCTTCAGCCACGTCAGCCCGATCTACGAGATCACCGTGGCGCCGGGCCGGGACGCCCCCGGCAGTCGCCTGACCCGCGACTACTTCGGGCTGCGTCTGCTGGCCGAGGCCGACGGCCTGGTCAGCGCCAACCTTCCCTACGGCACCTGGATCAGGCTCTTCCGGGACAACGACCTCGTCATCGAAGATCTTCTGGAACCTCGCCCGGCACCGCCGGCATCCGACGATCACAGCGAGGAACCGGCACCCGCCCAGCCCGAACGCGGCGACGAGGCATGGGCGCGCCGCTGGCCCTCCGAATGCATCTGGCGGCTACGCAAGCCGACGCGGTGAAGGCATCGGCCTCGTGACCACCACCCTGACTGGCGACGCCGCCCCGCACGCCGCTCTGCTGACGGGCATGGCGGATCTCGCCCGCCGGCTCCAACCGGGCGGCCGGGAGGCTCCCGTCGTGCTGTCGCACCACGGTGAACGGCTGATCGTGCGCCACGGTGACGTCGTGCTCAAGGCCCACCCGCCCGGATCCGACCCACAGCCGCTCGCGGCCCGGCTCCGGCTCGTGGCCCAGCCGCGCCTGGGCCACATCCTGCTGTCCCCGCTGCCCCTGCCGTCCCCGCTGCCTCTGCCGTCCCCGCCGTCCCACGCCACCCATACCGGTCTGGACGGGCTCGCCGTCCGGGTCCACGACCGATGGGTGAGTGCCTGGCCGGCCGGCTCGACGCTCGGACTGGACCAGGTCGACGATGTTCCCTGGGCCGAGGCCGTTCCCTGGGCCGAGGCTGCCGCGCTGCTGGCGAGTCTGCATCGCATCCCGGTCACCGCGTCGGATCTCCTCGTGCTCCCCCGGGCCACGGTGCTCCGCCGGCTGCGGCACGACGTGGCTCGACTGCGCGACCAGGCCGGCCATCCACGTGCCGAGGTGGTCCTGCGCGCCGCCGCGACCCTGCCCGAGTGGGCGTTGCACCACCAGATCCAACCGGATCAACCGGATCAACCGACCCGACCGGGACGGTCACGCCGGCCGGCGCGGCCATTGACGATCATCCACGGTGACTGGCACTTCGGACAGCTCGTCGCGCTGCCCCGACTCGGCTGGCGCATCATCGACGTGGACGATCTCGGGCTCGGGGACCCGGTATGGGACCTGGCCCGGCCGGCGGCCTGGTACGCGGCCGGCCTGCTGCCGATGGACGTCTGGGCGCGGTTCGTCGACGGCTACCAGGCCGGTGGCGGCCCGGCGCTGCCGGGCGGCGAGGATCCCTGGACGGCCCTGGACCTGCCCGCCCGCGCGATTGTCGTGCAGTACGCGGCCATCGCGGTCGCCGCGCGTCTCGACGGCGACGCGCCCGGTGCCGGGCCCGAACCTGATCCGATCTCCGATGCCTTCGTCGAGTGCTGCCGGCGGATGGCCCGGGTTGGCCCGTACCCGTCCGGATCTCGACTATCCACCGGCTGACTTCCGCGGGATCGGTACGCTACCCGCAGCCAAGGATGTCTCCCCGCCATGAACGGCAGGTTCGGCATGAGTTACACCCTGCAGTGTCCCAAGTGCCACGCGATGATGCGGACGTACAACCGCAACGGCATCCAGATCGAGCAGTGCGACGGATGCCGGGGCATCTTCCTCGACTACGGCGAGCTGGAGGCCATCACCCGGCTCGAGGCGCAGTGGTCCCAGCCCCCGCCGCCACCCCCGGCTGCGCCCCACGCCCAGCCGGGGCACTATGCCCAGCCCGCCTGGGGGACTCCCTACGGGCACGGCGGGCATGGGCGCCACCACAAGCACGGCGGCCTCGCCCGGCT
This sequence comes from Frankia sp. CcMO1, assembly GCF_977945845.1. Lineage (NCBI taxonomy): Bacteria > Bacillati > Actinomycetota > Actinomycetes > Frankiales > Frankiaceae > Frankia > Frankia sp. CcMO1. The sequence goes on along the minus strand of NZ_CDWTMG010000080.1, from coordinate 6,374 downwards.
GCTGTTTTCCTCCTGACCCGCGCTCCGGCCGGCCGTCAACCCGACGTCAACTCCGGGGCGGGGCCGGCCCTCGGGCGGCGCTCAGGACAGCGCGAGCAACGCGCCGAGGGTGAAGCCAACCGCGGCGAGCCACACGAAGGTGGGCAGGGCGCGCAGCCAGCTCGCCACGGGCGAGTGGCCGGCGTGACGCTGAGCCGGGACCTGGGCGGAGCCCGCCGCCGCCGGGACGGGGCTGGGATCGATGCGGCCGCCCTGGCCGGCCAGCACGGTCGCCAGGGCCCCGACGTCCGGGTCGTCGGGCGCGGCGGGCGGGCGCCGCGGCGTAGGACTGACCGGGGCCAGGACGACCGTCGGCCCGTTCGCCGCGCCGAGATGCACCCGCACCTCGCCGTCGGTCAGGGCAACGCTGCCGGTCCGGGCGCCGTCCACCCAGATGCCGTTGGAACTGACGTCCTGGGCGAGCCACCCGGCGTCGCCGCGGGGCTCCAGCAGGACGTGACGCCGGGACACCCGGCCGTCCGCGATGACGACATCGCAGTCACGGCCGCGGCCGACGACGTGACTGCGGTCGGCGGACAGCACGCTCTGGCCGGACGGGACGGTGATCCGCAGCCCTGTCGGGTCCACTGTTTCTCCTCCTGAGAGGATCCGGCTCCTGCCGAGATCCGGGCGATCGGGGCGCGGGGGTCAGGCGGGGAAGACGGCGTTGTCGCGGACGGTGACAGCGACCGGCGGCAGCGGCTGTTTCGCCGGCCCCGCGACGGGTTCCCCGGTGCGGGTGTCGAAGGCGCTGCCGTGGCACGGGCAGAGGATGCGGCCCTTCTCGATCGCGTTCACCGAGCATCCCTGATGGGTGCAGACGGTGGAGAAACCCTGGATCGTGCCGGCGGCGTTCCTCGTGAGCACCAGGCCGGCGTCGCCGAGGATGAGACCGCCGTCGGCCGGCACCTCGTCGACCCGGGCGAGGGGCGCCGTGCCGCCGGCTTGGCCGCCGCCGTTGCCCGCGCCCGAACCGTCGCTACCCCCGCGGGTCCCGCCCGCGGTCGCCTGCCGTGGCTTCGGATCGGCCGCGTCGCTGCAGCTGGCGACGGCATACCCGACGGCACCCGCGGCGACGGTGACCGCGAGGCCGGGGGCCACGAGGCGCCGCGTCGGTGTTTCCTGCGTCATGACTTTTTCCTCGGGATCCTGTTCAGACGTGCGGAATACCGGACTGGGTGAAAAACCACAGTGAAGCCGTCAACCAGATTGTGACCAGGGGAACAAGAACCGTCGAGCCGAGCACGGGCAGTACCCGCCCCGGTAACCCGCTGGTCCGTAGACTGATCATCTTTGCCGTATAGGCCCCGTAAAAGGCGCAGCCCAGGAGGCTGTGGAGGAGCACCCGGGTGCCATCGCTGGCAAAGCCCAGCGCCCAGATGCAGTGGAAGGCCACTGGCAGGGTGAGGACGAACGCGGTCGTCCCGCTCCATCGGTGCAGCGGGCCGGCCCAGCTCGGCGCCGGGCCCGCGCCGGGCAGCCGTCCCCACATCCACAGTGCCGTGGCCAGCTGAACGAGTAGCAGAACGGCGGCGGCCGTCGTCAGCCACGCCTTCATCGGCAGCATGCCGGAGAAACCGAGGGTGAACAGCGGCCGCCCGGCTGGTTCATGAACCCTCGCGTACACACCGGTCGACACCGCGACGGCGGCACCGACCAACAAGGCAACGCCTAATGCCGTACCCGCATTCGTCTGCCGTTCGGCCCGGTCCGTGCCGGCTGCCATACCGCCCCCCGTCCCCTGAGACATCCTTGCTGCGCGAACTATGCCGGAAAGAACGCGGGCGCGTCCAGAGCCGTCGGGGAGAGGACATCGTCAGTGGGATGACGATGCCGGCGGCTTGGATGACGGGCGGGCCGGAGCAGGGCCCGGCGTCAGGGCCGGAGACGGGCCCGCACCGCTCGGCGGAGTTCGTCGGTCGCGTCGACAACGACGCGGCGCAGGAGCGGGTCGAGACGATCGCGGGCCAGCAGGGCGTCCGCCTCCCGCACCGTCCCCACAGACACGGCGAACTGCGGATAGGCGTAGGTGGCGATCTGCCGGGCGGCGTGCGGGGATCGCCGGGCCGCCATCGCCGGCATCTGCTCGAAGTAGCGGGAGACGTACCCGTCGGTGAGATCCGCCTGCTCAGGCTGCCAGAAACCCTCGGCCGTCGCGGCGACGAGCCGGGCGGACATCGTGTCGTCGTCCACGATCGTCCGCCAGGCCCGGGCCTTCGCCTCGAGATCGGCGACGGCGGCGCGGGCCCGCGCCGCATGCTCAGCGGCCCGGGCGCTGCGATCATGCCGGCTCTCGGCCGCGATCTCCGCCTCCCCGGCCCGCCCGAGTACGACCAGCCGGTGTAGCAGAGTCCAGCGTAGGTCCGGGTCGATGACCAGTCCGGCCGGCACGCCCGCCCCGGCGAGCCACGCCGCCAGTGTTCCCGCCTGCGCCGGTCCACTGCACCCGATGACCCCGCGGGCGGCGGAAAGCTGATGACCGCCTCCCAGTGCGGCGGCCGCGAGGACCCGCGCGCAGGCGGCGTGGAGCTCCTGCGCGGCCGCCGGTCGCGCCGACGGTGCGAGGTAGCGGTTCAGCGCGGTGGCCCGGGCGAAACGCAGGGCGTCCTCGAAGACAGCGATCTCGGTCTCCCGGGGCAGCGCACCCACGGCGAGCGTCAGATAGTCGGCGGCGGGCCATTCGGCGTCCCGGGTCGCGTCGGCCGCGGCCGCCCAGATGATCGCCCTGGCAAGCGGATCGGCCGTCCGCGGCAGGACGGTGGGCAAAGCGGCGAGGTCGGCCGGGGTGAAACGGACCTTGGCGTAGGTCAGGTCGCCGTCGTTGACCAGCAGCAGGCATCCCGCCTCGCTCCCGACCAGTGACGCGATCCCGGTGCGCCCGTCCGGCGCCGCCGGATCGATGTCCACCTCCACCCGGCGGAGCAGCACGATCGGCTCGGTCGGGTCGGTCGGCTCTGCCGGGCCGTAGACGCCGATGCGGTGCGGACGCAGCGTCGGGTGCGTCGGCGGTGCCGTCTGGATCACCGTGACCTGCGCGAGGCGGCCGTCGGAACCGATCGTGATCTCGGGGCGCAGCGTGTTGACCTGTGCGTGGCGCAGCCACACCTCGGCCCAGCCGGCGAGGTCCCGGCCGCTCGCCGTGGTCAGCGCGGCGAGCAGGTCGGCCAGGGACGCGTTGGCGAAGGCGTGCTGGGCGAAGTACGCCCGCAGCCCGGTCAGGAAGGCGTCGTCGCCCACCCAGGCGACCAGCTGCCGCAGGGCCGACGCTCCCTTGGCGTAGGAGATGCCGTCGAAGTTCAGCAGGGCGAGCGCGGTGTCGGGGACGTCGGCCGGGGCCACCGGGTGCGTCGACGGCCGCTGGTCGGCGGCGTAGCCCCAGCTCTTGCGACCGACGGCGAAGCTGGTCCACGCCCCGGTGAACCGCGTCGCCTCGGCGGTCACCCGATAGCCCATGTACTCGGCGAACGACTCGTTCAGCCACAGGTCGTCCCACCAGCGCATGGTGACCAGATCACCGAACCACATGTGGGCCATCTCGTGGGCGATGACGACGGCACGCAGCTCCCGTTCGGCCTCGGTCACCGCCGAGCGGAACACAAACTCGTCCCGGAAGGTCACGCACCCCGGGTTTTCCATCGCGCCGGCGTTGAACTCGGGCACGAACGCCTGATCGTAGGTCCCGAACGGGTACCGGCTCGCGAACAGCTCGTGGTAGCGGTCCAGGCAGGCCCGGGTGATGCCGAAGATCTCCGCCGCGTCGGCGTCGAGGTACGGCGCGAGCGAGCGGCGGCAGAGCAGCCCGAGCGGGATGCCGTCGTGGAAGTCCTCGACGAGGTGGTACGGCCCCGCGACCACCGTCACGAAGTAGGTCGCCAGGGGGGCCGTCTCGGTGAACTCCCACCGCCCCGGCAAGGTCTGCTTCCCGGCGCCGTTCGCCCGCACCGTCCAGTCGGGGGGTGCGGCCACGCTCAGGCGCACCGGCGCCTTGAGATCGGGCTGGTCGAAGCAGGCGAACATCCGCTGGGCGTCGTCGAGGAAGGTCTGCGCATACAGGTAGACCTCGCCGTCCTCCGGGTCGGTGAACCGGTGCAGCCCCTCGCCGGTGTTCGAGTACCTCATCGTGGCCGTCACCACGAGCTCGTTCGTCGCGTGCAGCGCCGCGAGGGGGAGCCGGTTGCCGTCGACGGCGGAGGGGTCCAGCGGCTGGCCGTTGAGCCACAGCTGCTGGATGGATGCCGGTTTGAGCTCGACGAACGTCGTCAGCGCCGGTTCGCCACCCGCCGACGAGCCGTCCGTGGCGAGAGAGCCGTCCGTGGGGGAACGGAGGCTGAAGCGCACCCTGGTCGTCGAGCCGAACTCCGTCGACGTGCGCGCCGCGGTCAGGTCGAGCTCGATCTCGTAGCCGTCAACGCGGACCAGGCCGGCACGGGCGAGGGCTTCGTCCCGGGTGAGGCTGTGCATACGGCGAACTTATGGGATGCTTCGTCGCCCGTCCGGCGCGGACCCGGTCACCCCTCCGATCTTGCCGGGTGGCTCGTCGATGTCAGTGCCCAGGGGCGAGGACAGGGTCGGTGACGCCGTGGGGGCAGGCGAACCGCTCGATGTCCCAACCGGCCCGGCCGGCCCCGGCCCGGTAGGCGCTGTCGTAGAAGCCGAGGACGCCGGCCCGCCGGTCCGGGCTGCGTTCGAGGGCCGCGAGCGGGAGGACTCCGAAGCTGACCACCTCCCGCGAATAGGCCTCCCGGGTGACCGGATCGGTCTCGGCGGACTGGTCGACGGGCCGGTCGGCGAATCGGGTATGGGCGATGTCGAAGGTGTGCCAGAAATGGTGGACCGGGCTGACCTTGCCGCTGAATCCGGCGGCGAATTCCTCCAACAGCAGGTTGACCTGGCTGAGCGTCTGCCAGTAGCGGGCCACCGCCGCCGGGTCATAGGCGGCGTGCTCGGTGTCCTCGTTGAACGGACGTGCCGCGTCCAGCAGATCGAACGGATGCGGATGGTCAAGGCGGATCTTGATGCCGAGTGCCGCCAGCGCGTCGAAGGTGCGGCGGTAGAACGACGCTACCGACTGCGCGACCAGGGGAAACGAGATCGTCTCGCCGTCCAGGCGCTGGACGACCAGCTCATGACCGACGAAGTCGAAGTCGATGGTGAAGATCGGGTTTCCGTCGAGCTGGCCCATCGGACGCGTCGTCAGTCCACGGCCGGTCAGCTGGAACGGCACATTCCACCAGTGGTTGCGCCGTGGGCTCGCGGCCAGCCGGATCTTGCCGACGACCTGCAGGTAACGGTGTACGGTCTGCCTGGTCTCGGCCCAGCAGGACAACGGGAACGGGGCCAGCATCTCGACCATGGCGATCCCTCCGAACCGAACGAAGTGGAGCGGACAGCGCCAGCCTGAACACCGAAGGTGTTCCACGCATCCCGGGGGAGGACGTCACGGTTCAGCAGCGGTCGGGCCGGCCACGGCAGTCCGGGACGATGACCCGGCGAATCTCGATCTCCCCGTCGCCGAACGACTTGAGGACCACCGAGTGCCGGAGCGCCTCGGCGACGAGCGGGATCTCACCGAGCACCGAGTCGGGGGGCTTGCCCATCATCAGGTAGTCGACGTCACGCCAGCCGTGGGGGAACCGGCCGCGCACCTGAGGGTCGAGGTCCAGCTTGTAGAACCGCACTGGCAGCGGCCGGCGCCCGGCGATCGTGAGGTCGGTCCAGGCGATGTCGTCAGTGATGACGGTGCCCTCGGAGGAAATATTCGCGAGAAACCATCGGGTCGCCTCGCGGCTCGGGGCACTCGCGTCCCGGGTGAGCGCGGTGCGGATCTTCGGTGTCCAGTCCGGGATCACCGTCGCGGCGGCCACGGACAGGGCCACAAGGACCACGAGGCAGCGCAGGCCGTTGACGATCGTGGCCGCGGTCGGCCCCGACCTCGACTCTGACTTCGACTCCGGTCGGGCATGATGCGGCGGACCGCGTCGCGGCTGTGCTCCACTCGGCAGGACGGCGTCGAGCAGCCCTGCCACGCACAACGCGGCGAATGGGAGCATCGCGGTGATGTAGGGGTTGGGCAGGTAGCCGTTGCGGAAAACGAAGGCGAACTGCAGCAGCAGCAGTCCGGCGACGACCCGCAGCCGCCGCAGGGCGAGCAGGGGAACCGCGGCCGCAATACCGGCGAGGACCAGGTAGGGATCGAGATCGAGCCAGGACCGCACGACATGGTAGGTGTCACTACCGGTGTCAAGCACGCTGCCGCTCGGGGCCCGGTCGAACAGCTGCCATCTGATCGCCCATTCCAGCGAGACGTGGCCGGGCCCCTCGAACGTAAACATTCA
>NZ_CDWTMG010000079.1:0-18394 GCF_977945845.1 Frankia sp. CcMO1 | reverse complement strand
CCCCGATAAACTTCCCAAACAGGCCCTAACATGCCGCAGTCGCTCCGCCTCGGGCCGTCGCGGCCGTACCCCGGTGGTGACCGTGCCCAGGCGGGGCCGGGTTCGCGGGTGTCGATCGCTGGGATGCTGCTGACCGCGGCCCACCACGCCGTCTCCGGTGCGGAAGCGGCTGTGACCTGGGGCGATCCGATCTTGTCGGTGGCGTCGGGTAGACACCTCTCATGGCAGCAGACGAGACGACCTCCGCGCTTCCGGTGGCTTCCGGCCCGGCGTCGCCGGTCGCGCATGCTCCGGACCCGGCGGACCCGGTGCCCGGTGGGCTGCGGGAGCGCGCGGAGGAGCTGCTGCGGGCGCTTGCCGGGCCGGCCGCGGCGCTGCGCGAGGACCAGTGGCAGGCCATCGACGCGCTCGTGACCCACCGGCGCCGGGTGCTGCTCGTCCAGCGCACCGGTTGGGGCAAGTCAGCGGTGTACTTCCTCGCCACGGCACTGCTCCGCGGTGCAGCGGGACGCGCTGCACCGACGGTGATCGTCTCCCCGTTGCTCGCGCTCATCCGCAACCAGGCGGCGGCCGCGGCGAGGCTGGGCATCCGCGCCGGCGAGATTCACTCCGGCAATGTGACCGAGTGGGACGAGGTCTACGCGGCGTTGCGGTCGGGCGAGCTCGACGTGCTGCTCGTCGGGCCGGAGCGGCTGAACAACCCGACCTTCCGGGACGACTACCTGCCCGAGCTCGCCGCTACCACCGGGTTGCTCGTCATCGACGAGGCGCACTGCATCTCCGACTGGGGGCACGACTTCCGGCCCGACTACCGGCGGCTGCGTACCCTCGTCGCCGGGCTGCGTCCGGGGGTCCCGGTGCTGGCCACGACGGCCACCGCCAACACCCGCGTGGTCGAGGACGTCAGTGAGCAGCTCGGAACCTCCGCTCCCGCCGGCCCAGCGTCCGCCGGGACGTTGGTGCTGCGCGGGAGTCTCGATCGGGAGAGCCTGCGGCTCGCGGTTGTGTCGCTGCCGCAGGCCGAGCACCGGTTCGGCTGGCTCGCCGACCATCTCGGCGAGCTGCCCGGATCGGGGATCGTCTACACGCTGACGAAGGCGGCGGCGGAGGAGCTGACCATCTTTCTGCGCGGTCAGGGTCATGCCGTCACCACGTATCACGGTGGCACCGAGGCGGCCGAGCGCATCGCCGCCGAGGAGGACCTGCTCGCGAACCGGGTCAAGGCACTGATCGCCACCAGCGCGCTCGGAATGGGCTTCGACAAGCCGGACCTCGGCTTCGTCGTCCACGTCGGGGCTCCGTCGTCGCCGATCTCCTACTATCAGCAGATCGGCCGGGCCGGCCGTGCGCTCGATACGGCCGAGGTCGTGCTCCTCCCGGCGGCTGAGGACCGGGACATCTGGCGCTACTTCGCGGACACCTCTTTTCCGCCGGAGCACGTCGTCCGCCGGGTGCTCGGAGTGCTCGCGGCCGCCGACCGGCCGCTGTCGACCCAGGCGTTGCTCGCGTCCGTCGACCTCGGCCCCAGCCGGCTTGACCAGATGCTGAAGGTTCTCGACACCGACGGGGCGGTCCGGCGGGTCAGGGGCGGCTGGGCGAGTACCGGTGAGCCCTGGTCGTACGACGAGGAGCGTTACCGGCGTGTCGCCGCGGCACGGTCTCGGGAACAGCAGGCGATGCTTGACTACATCGTGACGACCGGCTGCCGGATGGAGTTCCTGCGCCGGCAGCTTGACGATCCCCACGCGGCGGCCTGCGGGCGGTGTGACCGGTGCACCGGTCGGTCGTGGTCGTCCGCGGTCTCGGAGTTCTCGCGGACGCGGGCCCGGGATGAGCTGCACCGGGCGGGCGTCCCGGTCGAACCGCGGCGGATGTGGCCGACGGGGATGGGCCGGCTCGGGGTCGACCTGGCCGGGCGTATCCCGGCGTCGGCCGGTGCCGAGCCCGGGCGGGCGCTCGCCCGACTCGGCGATGTGGGCTGGGGAAACCGGCTGCGCCCGATGTTCACGCCTGCCACCCTCGCCGCGCCCGGCTCCGCTGTGCCCGGCTCCGCTGTGCCCGGTGCCCTCGACGGCCCGCTTCCCGGCGATCTCGTCGAGGCGGTGGTCGCGACGCTCGCCGGTTGGGGATGGCAGCGGCGGCCGGTGGCCGTCGTGTCGATCGCGTCCCGGAGCCGGCCCCGGCTCGTCGCGAGCCTCGCCGAGCGCATTGCCACCATCGGACGCCTGCCGCTGCTGGGGCAGCTCGACCGGGTCGCCGACGGGCCGCACACCGGGCAGGTGCACAACAGCGCGCACCGGCTCGCCGGCCTGTGGAATGCGTTCACCGTCTCCCCGGCCCTTGCCGCCGCCCTGGGCGAGCTCGGCGGTCCGGTGCTGCTCGTCGATGATCGGATCGTCACCGGCTGGACGATGACGGTCGCCGCTCGACTGCTCCGGCAGGCCGGAGCGCCGTCGGTGCTGCCGTTCGCGTTCGCGGTGGACACCGCATGACCGGCCGGGAGGAAGGCTCAGACGCGGCGGAACAACAGCGCCCGCTTGACTTCCTGGATGGCCTTGGTCACCTGGATGCCGCGTGGACAGGCGTCGGTGCAGTTGAAGGTGGTCCGGCAACGCCAGACCCCCTCGCGTTCGTTGAGGATCTCCAGGCGTTCGTCGGTACCGGAGTCACGGCTGTCGAAGATGAACCGGTGGGCCGCGACGATCGCCTGCGGGCCGAAGTAGTCGCCGTCGGTCCAGAACACCGGGCACGCGGTGGTGCACGCCGCGCACATGATGCACTTGGTCGTGTCGTCGAAGCGGGCCCGGTCCTCGGCGGACTGCAGCCGCTCGCGGGTCGGCTCGTGGTCGTCAGTGATCAGGTAGGGCTTCACCGCCCGGAACGCGTCGAAGAACGGTTCCATGTCGACGATGAGGTCCTTCTCCACCGGCAGACCTTTGATCGGCTCGATAGTGATCTCCGAGCCGAGGTCCTTCACCAGCACCTTGCAGGCGAGGCGGTTGGCGCCGTTGACCCGCATCGCATCCGAGCCGCACACCCCGTGCGCGCAGGACCGGCGGAAGGCGAGCGTCCCGTCGAGGTTCCACTTGACCCACATGATCGCGTCGAGCAGCCGGTCGCTCGGATCGAACGGCACCTGGTAGCTCTCCCAGTGCGCCTCGTCGACCGTCTCCGGGTCGTAGCGACGGATCTTGAGGGTGACTGTCATCAGTACTTGCGCTCCATCGGCTGGTAGCGGGTCATGACAACCGGCTTGTAGTCTAGGCGGATCTCCGCCTCCGGCGAGGCGGCCACCAGCGGCCCCGACCGGTAGGCCATCGTGTGGCGCATGAAGTTGACGTCGTCCCGGTTCGGGTAGTCCTCACGGGAGTGGCCCCCGCGGGACTCGTTGCGGGCCAGCGCCCCGACGACCAGGACCTCGGCGAGGTCCAGCAGGAAGCCGAGTTCCACCGCTTCGAGTAGTTCGGTGTTGTAGCGACGCCCCCGGTCGGACACGCCCACCCGCTGGTAACGCGTCTTGAGGCCGGAGATGTCGCTCAGCGCCTGCTTGAGCGTCGCCTCCGTCCGGTACACCGAGGCGTTGGCGTCCATCGACTCCTGCAGCTCGCGCCGGATCGCAGCCGCGTTCTCGGTTCCGGCGCCCGCGCGCAGGCGTCCGAGCAGGTCCTCGACGAACGACGCCGGGTTCTCCGGGAGGTCGGCGTGCCGTGCGGTCGCGTTCGCGTACTCGGCGGCGGCGATGCCGGCCCGCCGGCCGAATACGTTGATGTCGAGCAGCGAGTTGGTGCCCAACCGGTTCGCGCCATGCACGGACACACACGCCACCTCGCCGGCCGCGTACAGACCGGGCATGAGCGTGTCGTTGTCCGCGAGCACCTGCGCGTCCACGTTGGTCGGGATGCCGCCCATCGCGTAGTGCGCCGTCGGCTGGATCGGGATCGGGTCGTTGTACGGTTCGATGCCGAGATAGGTCCGGGCGAACTCGGTGATGTCGGGCAGCTTCGCGTCGAGTTGCTCCGGCGGCAGGTGGGTGAGGTCGAGGTAGACGTGGTCGGCGTCCGGGCCGCAGCCGCGGCCGGCACGGATCTCGGTGTAGATGGCGCGAGCCACCATGTCGCGTGGCGCAAGGTCCTTGATGGTCGGGGCGTAGCGATCCATGAAGCGTTCGCCGTCCTTGTTGCGTAGGATTCCGCCCTCGCCGCGGGCACCCTCGGTGAGCAGAATCCCCATCTTCCAGATGCCGGTCGGATGAAACTGGAAGAACTCCATGTCCTCCAGCGGGATGCCCCGCCGGAACGCCAGACCCATTCCGTCACCGGTCAGCATGTGCGCGTTGGAGGTGACCTTGAAGACCTTGCCGAAACCGCCGGTGGCGAACACCACCGACTTGGCCTGGAAGACGTGGATCTCTCCGGTCTTCAGCTCGTAGGCGACCACCCCGGCCGCCGCGCCCTCCTGCAGCAGCAGGTCGAGGACGTAGAACTCGTTGAAGAACTCGATGTCGTGCTTGACGCACTGCTGGTACAGCGTCTGCAGGATCATGTGCCCGGTGCGGTCCGCCGCGTAGCAGGAGCGGCGCACCGGGGCCTTGCCGTGGTCGCGGGTATGGCCGCCGAACCGGCGCTGGTCGATGCGACCCTCGGGTGTCCGGTTGAACGGCAGCCCCATTTTCTCCAGGTCGAGGACAGCGTCGATGGCCTCCTTCGCCATGATCTCCGCGGCGTCCTGGTCGACCAGGTAGTCACCGCCCTTGATCGTGTCGAAGGTGTGCCACTCCCAGTTGTCCTCCTCGACGTTGGCCAGGGCGGCACACATGCCGCCCTGCGCCGCGCCGGTGTGCGAGCGGGTGGGATAGAGCTTGGTGAGCACGGCGGTCCGGCAGCGGGTGCCCGCCTCGATGGCGGCACGCATGCCGGCTCCGCCCGCACCGACGATGACTGCGTCGTACCTGTGGACCTGCACGCCTACCTCCATCCGTCCGATGCTGGGGTCACGAGATCACCGGCGCGTTCAGATATCGGGATCGAAGGTGAAGATGACCAGGGTGCCGAGGGCGACGACCAGGAACGCCGAGGTATAGAGCAGCGTCTTCAGCCAGAACCGGGTCTGGGGCCGCCCGGCGTAGTCGTTGATGATCGTGCGCAGGCCGTTGGTGCCGTGCAGCTCCGCCAGGAGCAGCATCACCAGGTCCCAGGTGCGCCAGAACGGTGACGCCCAGCGGCCGGCGACGAACCCGAAGTTCACCCGCTGCACACCGCCGTCGAGGATGTTCATGATGAACAGGTGACCGAGCACCAGAAAGAACAACAGCAGGCCGCTGACCCGCATGAACACCCAGGCGTAGAGCTCGAAGTTGGTGCGCGCCTTGGCGCTGCCCGGCTTCCCCCGCCGGCGGGAGAGCCCGGGGGCGCGGGGCGCGACGAGTTCCGGCGCGCGCGGGCCCGCCGGGCCACCGGGGGGAGCGGTTGCCGTCATCAGGTCGTGCTCCCGAACAGCGTCTCGAAGGTGTGCAGCAGCATTCGGGAGGCGGCCGGAACCAGCAGCACGACGAAGATGACGAGCTCGACGTACAGCATCTGCTTCTGGTACCTCGGGCCGGACTCCCAGAAGTCGATCAACATGATCCGGATGCCGTTGAGGGCGTGGTACAGCACCGCCGCGACCAGGCCGACCTCGAGCAGGTTGACGACCGGGTTCTTGTAGACCTCGATCACCTCGTTGTACGACGTGGGGGAGACCCGGACGAGAGCGGTGTCGAGCACGTGGGCGAAGAGGAAGAAGAAGACCAGGACACCGGTGATCCGGTGGGCCACCCAGGACCACATACCCTCTCGACCGCGGTACAGCGTGCCCGCTGGTGCCTTCGGCAATGAAAGCTCCTCCGGATCGGCCCAGCCGATGGGCCGGAAAGGTCATGTCTGGGGGCGCTAGGGCGCCCCGACGCATCGTCGAGACGATGGTGCATCTCACCCAGATGCTAGTGCCGGGCCTGGTGGAGGGCATGTTCGGGCCGGGCGCGTCCGGGTGAACTCGGCCACAGGCGCACTGGGACGCCCCACCCCCGGGTTCCGGTGCCATTCGGTGCCGGCCCGCTCCCCGAGCCGTCCCTCGACCGGGTCGTCAGGGTACGAGGGTGGTGGTTTCGGTCGGCGCCGGTGCCGTCGTCGGAACGACGGGCGGCGTCGTGACCCCCGGAGAGGCCGATGCCGTCCGGCTCGGCGAGGGGGTGACCCGGTCGGGTGGTGTCTGGGTCGGTGGCGGGGAGGTCTGAACCCGGGTGCTCGGCTGGGGGGTCGGGGTGGGCGTCTCCGTTGTCGGCGTCGTCGTTGGGGTCGCAGACGACGACGGCCGGGGGCGGTAGGTGTAGCGCGGGGAGTCCGGGGCGACGACCTCAGACGTGGTGGATCGTGAGGTCACGGCCGGGGGGGAGGAAGCGATGGTCGCGATGGGCGGTGGCGTGGTCTGCTGCGCGGTGACATCGTTCGGCTCGGGGGTCGAGCCGCCGGAGGTCAGTCCGACAGTCAGGGCGATGGCCGCGCCCATCACGAGCATGGCCGCTCCGGCCACGACCGCGATCGTCCGCTGTCGACGCCGCTGGGGGTCGCCCGGTCCGTGACCGTGCCCGTCGCGGCGGGGAGGCTCGGCGCGGCGCCGGGCCTCGCCGAGGGGCAACAGTCCGGCGGCGTGATTGTCGTCGTCGAACAGATCCAGGTCGGAGGTCGCCGACACGGGGGTGGCCGCGCCGATGCGGGTCACGTCGTCGTCCACCGGAGACCCCGCCACGCTGTTGAGCCCGATGCTGGTCGGCGCGTCGTGGTCGGGCTCGGGCCGCGTCCGGCCAGGCGGTGCTGCGCGGTTCTGCGGGGTGGTCCGGTCCGGCGGGATCACGTGGTTCGATGGGCCGGTGCGGCCGGGTTCCCCACGACCGGTGCGCGATTCGGCAGCGCCCGCAGCCGCCACGGCGGTCCCGTCAAGGGGGTTGAGTAGGGGATCCACAGTGACGTCGCGGTCAGCGGGGACGGGCGGCGCGGCGGCGGACGCCGAGCGGTTCGTCGGGCGCGGGACAGCCCCCTGGTCTCCCACGGCCGCCGGAGCCGCCTCGCCCGCCTGGACTCCCGCGGTCCCGGCGACACCGCCGCCCGACCCCGGCCGGGAATCTGCGGCCGGTCCGGCGCCTGCTGCCGGCTCGGCCGGGTCGTCGAGGTTCTCCAGGCCGACGTCGACGGAACTCGCGTCCGTCTCCTCGCCAGTCCGAGGACGGGCGTGCATGACCGAAGCCGGTACCGGATTCGCATTGCGCGCGATCGGGATCAGCCGCCGGCGGATCTCCGTCACGTCGGGCCGCTCCTCGGCCGGCCGGTCCATCAGGTCACTGAGCAGGTTGCGCAACGGGCCGGCTAGCCGGAAGGCCCGCCGGCGGCCCTCGACCACGGCGGTCAGTACGGCGTAGGTCTCCGGGCCCTCGAACGGCGGCTGGCCCTCGACAGCCGAGTACAGCGTCGCGCCGAGCCCCCACAGGTCGCTCGCGGGAGTGCCGGAGGAGCCCCGGACCCGCTCGGGAGCGATGTAGGCCGGGGAGCCGACCAGGGCCCCAGCGCCGGTCAGGGTCACGTCGCCCTCGGTCGCGGCGATGCCGAAGTCGGTGAGCCGCACCCGGCCGTCCCGCCCGAGCAGGACGTTCCCGGGCTTGACGTCGCGGTGGAGCACGCCCGCCGAATGGGCCGCGGCGAGCGCGTCGGTCAGCGCCAGCCCGATCGCGGCGACCTGGTCGAAGGGCAGCGGGCCCTGGTTGCGGATCACATCGCCGAGGCTGTCCGCGTCGACGAGTTCCATGATGATCCAGTGCCGCTGATGTTCCTCGACCACGTCGTACACCGAGACGATGGCGGGACTGTGCAGCCTGGCCAGGGCACGGGCCTCGCGAAGAACCCGGGCCCGGATCGCGTCGCGCTCGTTCTGCGCGCCGGCCATCGGCACGAGGATCTCTTTGATGGCGACCGGGCGCTGGAGTAGTTCGTCCTCACCGCGCCAGACGACACCGGCTCCACCACGCCCGATGGGCGTGTCGAGCCGGTAGCGCTGCGCTACGTAGCGAGGTGTGCCGTGCCGGGAGGTGTCCGGGGGCACACTTGCCGATTTAGCCATCGTGTCAAGTCTGACGGATGGACTGATGCGCGCGCCGGACGGCCCGCATCTTTCCGAACACTACGGGCACCGCAAATCCGTCGATGGCCGACATCACGGACCGGGCCGGAAGGTGGCGAACAGCTGGCGCATCAACAGTTGATCTTGCAGCCACAGATCCTCCCTGGTATGCCAGTACAGGGCATACCCGTGGCCGTTGCGAATCGCACCCCGGTTGAGCACATGCACCATGACCCCGTCCGACCCGCGGTACCCGAACTCCCAGCCGGCCTGGTTGGTGCCATCCCCACCATCGCTGGGAGCCAGCCGTATCTGCCGATAATCCCGCACGCTCTGCCGGAAGCCGGCCTCGTTGCGTCGCCAGTCGCCGATGGCAGAGGTGTTTGCTTGCCTGACGCTACCGACACGTAGGAAGGACCGGGCAGCCGGGTCCACGAAGTCGACGTTTCCGGGTCCGCCGGGCCCCTCGCGGCGCTGCCAGTCCGAGGGGTACGCCACGGACCAGCCGGCGGTGGGATCGACGTAGGACACCCAGCCAGGCGGGCCCGTGACCGGGGTGGTTTCCCGAGCGACGGGCTCCCCGGCCGCCGCCGGGCCCGCCGGGGCCGACCCGCCGGCTCCGGTCGGCGACGAGATGCCGCCGGTCTGGTTGGTCGAGGTGCCGCGGCTCTTGTCGTCCGGGCCACCTGTCACCACGATCACGATGCCGATGATCGCGGCGGCGACCAGTGCCACGAGCGTCGCCACGGCGATGGTCACGCGACGCCGATCCCCGGCGTCGGGGTCGCGTGGCGGACCTCCCGCCGGCTCGATTCCCGCCGGCCTGTCGGGCGCCGGCCGCAGCCGGGCGGTCGACGGCGGGGAGGCCGGTGAGGCGGTGGCGAAGAGATTAGCCAGTTCGACGTCGCCGCCGGTGAAACCGTTGCCGTGCCCTCGGCCGATGAGCCGGGCCCGGGCCGGGATTCCGCCCAGGGCACGCATCCGGTCGATCGAGTGGATGCGCTCCAACGGCCCGGTGGGACGGGACCGAGGTGTCCGCGACGGCGTGGCCTCCTGACGCGTCTCGGTGTCCTGGCGGGCTCCGGTGTTCTGCTGAGCTGCGGCGTGCTGGCGGACCGCATCTCGTTCGACTATCTCGCGCAGTCGCCCGCGTACGACGGTGAGCGGTGGTCGGCTCGCCTCGTGCGGGGCCATCAGGTCGTCGATCACCGGTATAAGTGGTCCGGCCAGCCGGAAGGGCTGGCGTCGTCCCTGAACCAGGGCGGTGAGCACCGAAATCGGGTCACCGCCGGAGAAGGGCGGGTAGCCTTCGACGGTGGTGAACAGCGTGGCGCCCAGTCCCCACCGGTCACCCGCGGCGCTGCCGGCATCGCCACGGGCGCGTTCCGGCGGCAGGTAGGCGGGGGAGCCCATCACCATCCCAGTGCTGGTGAGCCGGGGATCCCCCTGGCTGACCGCGATGCCGAAGTCGGTCAGCCGGGCCCGGCCGTCCGCGGTCACCAGCACGTTGCTCGGCTTGACGTCGCGGTGCACCACGCCGAGCCGGTGCGCGGCCTCCAGGGCGTAGGCGAGGCTGATACCGATCCGGCACGTCTCCTCGACCGGCAGCGGTCCGCGATCGTTGATGATCGTGGCGAGGGACTGGCCGTCAACGTATTCCATGATGATCCAGGGCAGCTCGCCGTCGTCGATGACGTCGAGGACTGCGACGGCACCGGGATGATGCAGCCGACCGGCGGCGCGCGCCTCGCGTAGGACCCGCTCGCGGGTCAGGTCGCGTTCGTCCGCGTTCTCCCCGAGCGGCAGCCGTACTTCCTTGATTGCAACCACGCGCTGGAGCAGCTCGTCGGTGGCCCGGTGCACGACGCCGAATCCGCCGCGTCCGATGACCCCGTCGAGCCGGTACCGTCCCCCGACGAGGGCCACCGCTCTGGCCGAACCCGGATTGTCCGGGGACTCGCCTGCCATCCCGTGGTCCCTTCCGATCGCCGGTGGGGCTCGCATCCATGGGATCACATCGTGGCCGGACCGGGGGTCGGGCATGCTGGCGACAGCGACCGAACGGACCACGGACCTGGGGTGCAGTGTGAACGATAAAGACTGGGAGCGGTTGCGGAACGCCGCTGTCCGTGTCGCACAGAGCGCCTACGCGCCCTACTCGGGTCTGCGGGTGGGTGCTGCTGCACTGGTCGTGGATCTGCCGGACGCCGCCGGGCGTACCACCGGTGACGACCCGTGGATCGTCGTCGGCTGCAATGTCGAGAACGCGTCCTACGGCCTCGGACTGTGCGCCGAATGCGGTCTCGTCTCGGCGCTGCACGCCAGAGGCGGTGGTCGGCTGCTGGCGTTCGCCTGCGTCGACTCCGACGGTGCGCCGTTGGCGCCCTGCGGACGGTGCCGCCAGCTGCTCTACGAGCACGGCGGGCCGGATCTGCTCGTCGCCACGGGCGACGGCGTGCGCACCATCGCGGACCTGCTCCCCGCAGCGTTCGGACCGCACGATCTACCGGGTGTCGCGTGAGCGGGAGCTTCGACGTCGTCGATCTGATCCGGGCCAAGCGGGACGGTCGACCCGTCGATCTCCGGGCCGTCGACTGGCTCATTGACGCCTACACCCGGGGTCTGGTCGCCGACGAGCAGATGTCGGCGTACCTGATGGCGGTGGTGTGGCGCGGGATGGCTCCCGCCGAGCTGGACCGCTGGACCGCCGCAATGATCGACAGTGGGGAGCGCCTGGACCTGACCGGCGTGGGACGTCCCACCGTCGACAAACACTCCACCGGAGGGGTCGGCGACAAGGTCTCGCTCGTGCTGGTGCCGCTGGTCGCCGCCTGTGGGGCCGCGGTCCCACAGCTCGCCGGGCGGGGGCTCGGTCACACCGGTGGAACGCTGGACAAGATGGAGGCGATCCCCGGCTGGCGGGCGGATCTGTCGGCCGCCCGGATGCGTGAGCTCCTCGCCGAGGTGGGTGCGGTGATCTGTGCCGCGGGTGCCGGCCTCGCTCCGGCCGACCGCCGGCTCTACGCGCTGCGGGACGTCACCGGAACCGTCGAGTCGATCCCGCTCATCGCATCGTCGATCATGAGTAAGAAGATCGCCGAGGGCACGTCGGCGCTGGTCCTGGACGTCAAGGTCGGCTCTGGGGCCTTCATGACGTTGGTGGGCGAGGCCCGTGAACTCGCCCGGGCGATGGTCCGGATCGGCGTTGCCGCCGGGGTCCGCACCGAGGCCCTGCTGACCGGGATGGACCACCCCCTCGGCCGGACCGCCGGGCACGCGCTGGAGGTGGCCGAGGCCGTGGAGACCCTCCGTGGTGGTGGGCCGGCGGATCTGGTGGAGGTCACCGTCGCGCTGGCCAGAGCGATGATCGACCTCGTCGCCGCCGAGCTCGGCCACCGGTCCGGCGCTCTCCATGATCCCGCGCAGGTGCTGGCTGCCGGGGACGCTTTTGCGGTGTGGCGGGCGATGGTCGCGGCCCAGGGCGGCGATCCGGACGCGCCGCTTCCGGCGGCGAGCCATGTCGAGACCGTCCCCGCGCCGGCGACCGGCTATCTCCACCGCCTGGACGCCCGAGCGGTCGGCGTGGCGGCTTGGCGGCTTGGCGCGGGCCGGGCCCGCAAGGAGGACGCGGTCTCCGCGACGGCGGGCGTGCGGTGGCGGGTGGGAATCGGTGCCCCGGTCACGGCCGGCGAGCCGCTGCTGGAACTGCACACCGACGACCCGGCCAGCGTCGAGCGGGCCCGGGAGGCCCTGACGGGAGCGGTGGAGGTCGCCGCGACGCCGCCCCCGAGCACACCGCTCGTCCTCGATCACCTCAGCTGAACCGGTCCCGGCAGTCCGGGTCGTCATCGTGCCGTCGCTGTTCTGTCGTACCCGTGGCCTACCGTCGAGACGATGACGGAGGACATGATGACGAACGACGCACGGCCCCCGACGATCACGGTTGAGGACATCCGCCGGGTGCCGAAGGTACTGCTTCATGACCATCTTGACGGCGGGCTCCGGCCGGCCACGGTGGTCGAGCTCGCCGACGAGACCGGTTACCGCGATCTGCCGACCACGGACGTCCACACCCTGAGCACGTGGTTTCGTGGCGGCGCGCATAGCGGCTCGCTCGTCCGCTACCTGGAGACGTTCCGGCACACGGTGGGGGTGATGCAGACCCAGGAGGCCATCATGCGGGTGGCGCGGGAGTGCGCGGAGGATCTTGCGGCCGACGGCGTCGTCTACGCCGAGGTGCGGTTCGCCCCCGAGCTGCACGTCGAGCGCGGGCTGTCCCTGGACGCGGTGGTCGAGGCCGTGCTTGACGGGTTCCGGGCCGGTTCGGCCGGCACACCGCTGCACCTTCGCGCCCTGCTCACCGCGATGCGCCATCAGGCCCGCTCACTGGAGATCGCGGAGCTCGTGGTCCGGTGGCGCGATGCCGGCGTGGTCGGGTTCGACATCGCGGGCGCCGAGGCGGGCAATCCGCCCACCCGTCACCTGGACGCCTTCCAGTACATCCAGCGGGCGAACGGCCACTTCACGATCCATGCAGGCGAGGCGTTCGGCCTGCCGTCGATCTGGGAGGCCGTGCAGTGGTGCAACGCCGATCGGCTGGGGCACGGAGTGCGCATCGTCGATGACATCACGGTCGATCCGGACGGTAAGGCGATCCTCGGTGATCTCGCGAACTACGTGCGCGACGTCCGGGTGCCGCTGGAGATGTGTCCCTCGTCGAACGTGCACACCGGAGCCGCGCCGAGCATCGAGCGGCACCCCATCGGGCTGCTTCGCCGGCTGCAGTTCCGGGTCACGGTCAACACGGACAACAGGCTGATGAGCGGCGTGTCGCTGTCGAGTGAGTTCGCGACCCTCGTGGACGTCAACGGCTACGGCTGGTCCGACATCCGCTGGCTCACCCTCAACGCGATGAAGTCCGCCTTCCTGCCCTTCGACCGGCGGCTCGATTTCATCAACAACGTCATCAAGCCGGGCTATGCGGAGCTTGTCTCCGCGGAGTCAGCCTGATGAGCGGTGGGCCGGTGAGGCCCGCCTCGGATGCCGTGGTGGGAGCCGATGGTTGCCTGCGATGCCCGTGGGGTCTGTCCGCGCCGGAGTACGTCGCCTACCACGACGACGAGTGGGGGCGTCCGGTCAGGGACACGGTCGGTCTGTTCGAGCGGCTGACTCTGGAGGCGTTCCAGTCTGGCCTGTCGTGGTTGACGATCCTGCGCAAGCGGCCGGCGTTCCGGGCGGCGTTCGCCGGATTCGACCCGGCCGCCGTGGCCGCGTTCGGTTCCGCGGATGTCGACCGGCTGCTCGCCGACGCCGGCATCGTTCGAAACCGCCGCAAGATCGAGGCGACGATCGCCAATGCCCGCGCCGTCCTTACGCTGGACCGTCCCCTCGAGGATCTGATCTGGTCGTTCCAGCCGGAGCCGATGGGGCGGGTGGCGCCGGCCACCCTCGCCGACGTGCCGGCGAAGACCCCCGAGTCGGTGGCGCTCGCCAAGGGGCTGCGCGCGGCCGGGTTCGTCTTCGTCGGTCCGACCACCGCCTATGCCCTGATGCAGGCCTGCGGGCTCGTTGATGATTATCTGTCTGGCTGCTGGGTGGCGGGGCGCGTGGGCTAGCCGTCAGATCTCGGCTGTGGCCGTCGGCGGCGGATCATCCGGGGAAGCCGGTCACCTGGGAAAGCCGGCGAGCACATCCGCGGAGGCGGACAGTCCGAGCCGGGTCGCGCCGGCCTCGATCATCTCGATCGCCTTCTCGGCGGTGCGGATGCCGCCCGAGGCTTTGATACCGAGCCGGCCACCCACGGCCGCCGCCATCGCCCGCACTGCGCGCACGCTGGCCCCGCCTGCCGGGTGGAAACCGGTGGAGGTCTTGACGAACTCGGCGCCGCCGGCCTCCGCTGCCCGGCAGGCGGCGACGATGCTCTCGTCCGGCAGCAGGGCCGTCTCCAGGATGACCTTGAGCACGACGTCCGGCGGCACCGACAGCCGGACCTCGGTGATTTCGGTCTCGATCGCTCGCCAGTTCTCGTCCATCGCGTTGGCGATGTCGATGACCATGTCGATCTCCGTGGCGCCGTCCGCGACCGCCCGCCGCGCCTCCTCGGCCTTGATGACGGTCAGGTGCGTGCCGTGCGGAAAGCCGATGACGGAGGCGACGCCGAAGGCCGGCCCGACCTCACCGCCGTCCCGTCGGGTACTCGCGGCGGCCAGGTAGACATGGGTCGGCGCCACACAGACGGCACCGACACCCAGCTTGGCAGCTTCCCCGCACAGCGCGAGTATCTCCTCGCCGGTGGCGGACGGCTGTAGCAGTGTGTGGTCGACTATCCGGGCCACCTCGGCGCGCCGCAGCGTGGGGCGAGCGCCGGCGGCCGGTCGGGAGGGGCACTTCTCGGGTTCCTCGCCGGGACGGTCCGATCCGGCCGGAGCCGTTGTCATACGTTGCATCATTGCCGATCGCCCGGCTTCGCGTACGAGGTGTCCTTCCGTGCAGCTGCACATCGTCGACCATCCCCTCGCGGCCTCGTCGCTGACCGTCCTGCGGGACGAGCGCACGCCCCGGTCCCGGTTCCGGCCCGTCCTGTACGACCTGGCGATGATGCTCGTGTACGAGGCGACCCGTACGCTGCCGACGATGCCGGTCACCGTCACGACTCCGCTGGCCACGACCTCCGGGGTGCGGTTGGCCGCGGAACCGGTCGTCGTCCCGGTGCTGCGGGCCGGGCTCGGCATGCTGCCGGCGGCGCTCAACCTGCTTCCCGACGCCCACACCGCGTTCATCGGGCTCTCCCGCGACGAGACGACCTTCGAACCCACGGCCTACCTGGAGGCGATCCCCACCGATCTGGCCGGCCGCCCGGTGCTGCTGCTCGACCCGATGCTCGCCACCGGCGGTTCGGCCCTGCACTGCCTGCGGCTGCTCGCCGACCGCGGGGCGCGGGGCGTCACCGTGGTCTCCGTGGTGGCAGCACCGGAGGGCCTTGCGGCGCTGGAATCCGGTGGCCCTGCGGTCGGCACGGCCGACCTGACCGTTGTGACCGCCGTGGTCGACGAGAGATTGAACGAGACGGCCTATATTGTGCCCGGGCTCGGCGACGCGGGTGATCGGATCTTCGGCGAGATGTGATCTCCGTCGCGTCCGTCGAGCAGATTGCCCGCGGCCGTGTGCAGGTGGAGCAGGCGTGCCGCGGCCTGGTCCCGAGCCGCGGGCACCGCGTCGACGGCATGCCCCGGCACCGGCTCCACGGTCTCGAGGTACACCTTTAGTTTGGGTTCGGTCCCGCTCGGGCGGAAGATCACCCGATCCTCGTCGAGGAACAGCATGAGCACGTCGGCGGGTGGCAGGACCGGATGCGCCGCGTCGGCACGGTCCATGGGGCCGGCACGCTCCATGGGGCGTGCGGGTCGAGGGGGGATCCCCCCCGCCGGTGCGTTCCCGTCCCGCCCGCCGGCCAGCAGGTCACGGACTCCGGTGACGGGACGCCCGGCGAGGCTGGTCGGCGGCTGGACCCGCAGGCGGTGCATCATCTCGTCGATCTGGGTGACGTCGTCGAAGCGCGCCGAGTGTTGCCCCGCGAGATGGACACCGAGTCGTGCGGACAACTCGTCGAGCAGGCCTGGCAGGGTCCGACCTCGTCGCTTCGCCCGCGCGGCGATCAGAGCGATGGCGAGGGCGGCGGTGATGCCGTCCTTGTCGCGGACCAGATCCGGGGCGACGGCGTATCCGAGTGCCTCCTCGTAGCCGAAGACCAGCCGCGCGTCCGCACGCATGATCCACTTGAAGCCGGTCAGCGTCTCGGCGTAAGGAACCCCGACCTCGGCGGCCAGCGCACGCAGACCGGAGGAGCTGACGATGGTGGTCGTTACCGGACCGGGGCGGGAGCGCAGGACATGATCGGCGAGAAGCAGACCGACCTCGTCACCGCTGAGTACCCGCCCTCCGACGGCGACGGCGCACCGGTCGGCGTCGGGATCGTTGGCGAGTACCAGATCGGCGTCGATGCGCTCGCCGAGCGCCAGAACCCGGTCCATCGCCCCCGCCTCCTCGGGGTTCGGCCACTGGACTGTCGGAAACTCCGGATCGGGTTCGGCCTGCTCGTGGACGACATCGGGTGCGGCGAGACCCGCGGCGGTGAACACGGCGCTGAGAACGGCTGCGCCGACACCGTGCAACGGGGTGTACGCAACGGTCAGGGTCGTCGCGTCCGTGGTCACGTCCGTGGTCACGTCTGTGCGTAGGTCGGTGGCTGTGGCTGCCCGGCCGGCGGTGGCCGCCGCGTGTATGTAGTCGTCGACGACATCCGCATCGAGCCTCCGCCAGGTCTCGGCGAGTGGGATCGCCCGGGCGGGGCCGGCAGCCGCGATCATTCCTTCGATCTCACTGTCCGCCGGAGCCACGAGCTGCGCCCCCCGCGCGGCGCCCGAGGAAGCATCACCCAGGTAGACCTTATAGCCGTTGTCGGTGGCCGGATTGTGGCTGGCCGTGACCATCACGCCGGCGTCCGCGCCCAGCCTGCGCACGGCGAAGGCCAGCACCGGAGTGGGCACCGGCCCGGGGAGTACCAGCGCCCGCAGTCCGGCACCGGCGAACACCCGGGCGCTGTCGAGGGCGAACGCCTCGCTGCGATGCCGGGCGTCGTAGCCGACGACGACGGTCGCCGTCGAGGAACTCGGTGCCGCCTGTGCTGGTGGTGTCGCCCTGCTCGTGAGCCAGGTGGCGAGTCCGGCGGCGGCGCGGCGCACCACGGCGGTGTTCATGCCGGCTGGACCGGCGCGCAGTGGCCCGCGCAACCCGGCTGTGCCGAACCGCAGCGGTCCGTGGAAAC
The DNA here is from genome assembly GCF_977945845.1 of Frankia sp. CcMO1. NCBI lineage: Bacteria > Bacillati > Actinomycetota > Actinomycetes > Frankiales > Frankiaceae > Frankia > Frankia sp. CcMO1. The sequence continues at coordinate 1,425 of NZ_CDWTMG010000079.1, read as the reverse complement.
GTGTGGCCAGCTCCGCGAGCAGCGTGGCATCGTGACCCGCGCCGTCGCGCAGCCGGGCCAGTTCGGCCTGGTCGGCGGGATCCGGATCATCGGCCAGCCAGGCCTCGACCTGCTCGGCGAGTGGGCTGGGCAGGGACGTCGGGCCTGGTCGGGACGAGGACGGCATCGCGATTGCGCCGTGGTCCTACAGCCGGGTGACGATGTCGGCGAGCAGGATACCCATGCGTTCCGCGGCGGCAGCTCCCGTGGCCAGCACCTCGAGATGATCTAGCGGCTCGCCGCTCATCCCCGCTGCGAGGTTGGTGACCAGGGACAGGGCCAGCACCTCCGCTCCGGCGGCCCGCGCCGCGATCGTCTCGTGCACGGTCGACATGCCGACCAGGTCGGCTCCCAGGAGCCGCAGCATGCGGATCTCTGCGGGTGTCTCGAAGTGCGGACCGGGCAGTCCCGCATACACTCCTTCGGCCAGGGTGGGATCGACCTCGCGGGCAAGCGCCCGTAGCCGGGGGGAATAGGCGTCGGTCAGGTCGGTGAACGCCGGACCGACCAGGGGTGAGCGGCCGGTCAGGTTCAGGTGGTCGGCGACCAGGACGGGCTGGCCGACGTACATGTCCGCGCGCAGACCGCCGGCGGCGTTCGTCAGTATGACGGTCGACGCGCCGGCCGCACAGGCCAGGCGGACCGCGTGGACCACCCGGGACAGGTCATGGCCCTCGTAGGGATGTACGCGGCCCAGATAGATCAACAGGCGGCGGTCGCCGAGCTGGACGGAGCGTGCGGTCGGCTTGTGCCCGGGAACGTCGGTGTTGGATGGGAAGCCGCCGAGTTGGGTAAACGTGACCTCGGTGACGTCGGTCGCCTGCCGGGACAGTACATCGCCGGCCGGGGGCCAGCCCGATCCCAGCACGATCGCGATGTCGTGCCGGTCGGCTCCGGTCAGCTCGGCCAGGGTGGCGGCCGAGGCCGCCGCGTTCGGTTCGTCCGCCTGTGCCCTCACCCGGCGACTGTACGGGGTGCGTGGAGGACACTGACGCCCGTGCCCCTGATACCGTCCCATCGTCGTCTCCCGGCAGTGCCCTTGGAGTCCGGCGAGTTCATCGAGGTCGTGCTGCGCGGTCGGCTCACCGACCCGAGCGGGCCCGGACGGTTCACGGCGAAGGTCGAATCCTTCGTCGGACACCGGTTCGGGGCCTCGCGCTGGATCATGCTGACCGATCGGCGGCTGCTGGTCCTCGCCCCCTTCCCGCGGGAGGGCGACTGGTTCGACGTCGTCTTCGACCGTCGTGAGGTGACGGCGTCCCGAGGCGTCAAGCACGGAGATGTGATCACCGTCGAGCTCACCACTCCCCGCGGCCGTCAGGTCCTGCGCATCTCGGCCCGGCTACGCGGGGAGGCGGGCCGTTTCATCCGCGCGCTGCGCTAGGG
>NZ_CDWTMG010000078.1:3304-18857 GCF_977945845.1 Frankia sp. CcMO1 | reverse complement strand
AAGTAACAAATACGTGATCGAGAGCATCATCGCAGGTCACAGGCCTGTGGAGGGTTCGAAACGCGCAAGTTATTTCATTTCGACTCCTTAATCTCGGAGAGGCCGCCGAGTACCTGTTCGACCACAAGATCTTCCAGGACAACCTGGTATTCGTGGACTTCTGCGAGGCGATGGTCAAGCAGACCAACCCCGGCGTGCTGGCCCGGGCAGAGGCCACTGCCGCACCGAACGCGGCCGTGCACGGCATGCGGACTATCGCTGACATCATGCGCTCGTTCAACCCGTTCGAGGGAGAGATCTACCGGGAGGCCCTCAAGGTCAGCCGGATCACCCGCGAGATGTTCGGCCTGATGGAGGGCAGGCACGTGCACCCCTCCACGCTGTATCCGGGTGGGGTCGGCACGATGCCGGAACCGACGGTGTTCACCGACTACCTCAGCCGGCTGATGGAGATCCTCGATTTCGTCAAGAAGGCCGTCGCGCTGAACGACGACCTGTTCGACTTCTGGTACGAGGCGCTGCCCGGTTACGAGGAGGTCGGCCGCCGCCGGGTGTTGCTGGGCTGCTGGGGCGCGTTCCAGGATCCGAACGTCGTGGACTACCGGTACGAGAACATGACTACCTGGGGCCGGGCGATGCACGTGACACCCGGGATCGTCGTCGATGGCGATCTGCTGACCACCGACCTGGTGGAGATCAATCTGGGTATCCGGATCCTGCTGGGCAGTTCCTTCTACCAGGACTGGGTGAACGAGGAGCCGTTCGTCACCCGGGATCCGCTCGGAAATCCGGTCGACATGCGCCATCCGTGGAACCAGACGACGCTGCCGGTGCCGCAGAAGCGGGACTTCGGGGAGAAGTACAGCTGGGTGATGAGCCCGCGGTGGCTCGACGCCCGCAGCGGCGAGCATCTCGCCCTGGATACCGGGGGAGGGCCCTTCGCCCGGCTTTACACCACGGCACTCGCCGGACTGGTTAACACCCCCTACGTCACCGCGACCGGGGGCGCGGTGAACATCTCGCTGCCGCGCAGCCGCACGCTGCCCGCCGTCGACCTGCAGTGGAAGCCGCCGGCCTGGTCGAACGCGATCGAGCGGGACCGGGCCCGCGTCTACTTCGTCGCCTACGCGGCGGCGATGGCGCTGTACTTCCTCGAGCAGGGCATGGATCGGGTGCGCTCGGGTGACACTCGGGTGTTCTGCGACTTCGACGTGCCGGACGAGACGATCGGTTGCGGTTTCCACGAGGCGGTGCGCGGCGTGCTGTCGCACCACATGGTGGTGCGCGACGGCAAGATCGCCAATTATCACCCCTACCCGCCGACGCCGTGGAACGGCAGCCCCCGCGACTTCTTCGGGACCCCGGGCCCCTACGAGGACGCGGTCCAGAACATGCCGATCTTCGAGGAGAACGGTCCGGGGGGTTCAAGGGCGTCGACGTTATGCGGACGGTGCGCAGCTTCGACCCCTGCCTGCCCTGCGGGGTGCACATGTATCTTGGTCGGGGCCGCACTCTGCGCACGGTGCACTCGCCGATGTTCGGGGCCAGCCATGGTTGATCCGGACGGCGCGGGTGGGCACCGGCTCGACGATCTCGCCGTGCGGGGCCGGCTCGCCCACCTCGACGAGGTGCTGGCGCAGGTGGAGCGCATCCCGGGGCCGAGTGGCGAGCTGGCGATCGATGCGGTGGCGACACTCGCGGCGGTGTACGGCGAGGCGCTGGCCCGAGCCGTCGGATACGCGTCGGGGGCCCCGGAGGTGCTCGCCGCGTTCACCGGCGACGAGCTGCTCGACCATCTGCTCGTCCTGCACGACGTCCATCCCGAGCCGGTCGGGGCCCGGGTCGCGCGGGCGATCGAACAGCTTCGGCCCGGGATCCGGGACCGAGGTGGGGAGATCGAGCTGAGTGGGATCGAACGGGGGGTGGCCGAGGTCCGGCTGACCCTCGGCGGGTGTGGCTCGACCTCGGCGGGGATCACCGAGGCGGTTCGCCAGGCCGTGCTCGCCGTCGCGCCGGAGCTGTCCGACGTCCGGCGCCTGCCCGCGCCGGGCGCACCCGAGCCGGACCGCCTTCGTTCCCCTCGACACCGTGCTCGCCCGGCCCGTCGCTGACGGGGTGGGCCCATGACGTCCCCGATATCCCCGACGTCCCCGATATCCCCGACGGCCGACGGCGCGTTGCGGCGGCTCGTGCACGCCGCGACCGGCCGCGCCGGCGCGGCCGAGGCCCGCTGCGACATGTGCCGGACCGCCGTGCCGGCGGAGCATCGGCACATCCTCGACGAACAACGCGACGAGCTGCTCTGCGCCTGCCAGGCGTGCGCGCTGCTGTTCGACCGGGAGGCTGCCGGGCGTGGGCACTTCCGGCTTGTTCCCCGGCGACGGCTGCGGCTTCCCGCACTCGACGCGGACGAGCTGGGTACCCCGGTGGGGCTGGCGTTCTTCGTCGTCGGGACCGACGGCTCGGTCAGCGCCCGCTATCCCAGCCCGATGGGCGCCACCCGCTGGGACGTCGAGCCCGGCACGTGGCGCGGCATCGTGCGGCGCTGCCCGGCGCTGGGTGACCTGACACCGCTGGTCGAGGCACTGCTGACGAACACCGCCCACGGCCGCCACGAGCACTGGATCGTTCCCGTCGACGACTGTCACCGGCTCGTGGCGGTCATCCGGCGGGAGTGGAGGGGCCTGTCCGGAGGCAGGCGCGTGCGGCCGGCGATCGACGGGTTCTTCGCCGATCTCGGCCGCCGGCCCGCAAGCCCGGTGCGGGCCGGGGTCCGGGAGCCCGTTGCGCCCGCACGGCCGGTCCATCTCACGGGCCAGGGCCGCGCGGGCCCCGCGGGGCGGGGCTGAGAGGAAAGAGAGGGAGGGGAGGACGAGATGGCCGAGATCCGAGTCGGTAAGCCCGACGTCGCGCCGGACGCCACCGCGCACGTCAAGGGGGTAGCGCAGGGCAACGCGACCGGTTCGTACCGATGGCAGGCGGGGCACCACGCCGATGGCAGCGCCGACGCACGGCGCTCCACCGGCGTCCGGCCGAAGAGGCGCAATCCCGTCGCACCGAGGAGCATGCCCAACCTGCCGCCGGGGTAGCGCCCAGCGGGCGGCGCACCACCCGAAGCCCGCGGATACCCATGAGAAAGCGGTACCGAGGAGGTGGAGCATGAGTAGTCGCAAGCTGGTGCTGGCGACCGTCGGCGTGGCCGGTGCCGTCGGCCTGTTCTGGAGGGAGTATCCGGCCCTCGTCCGATACATCAGGATCGAGAAGATGTGATGGCGGACGGCACGGCGGGCCGCATGACCCGGCCGGCGCTCTCGGTGGGCGGGGCCGGTGAACCGAGTCGGGAGGCCGGCCCGGGCGGCCGGGCCCGGCGACGGTTCGTCGTCCAGGGGCTGGTCCAGGGGGTCGGCTTCCGGCCGTTCGTCCACGCCGCCGCGACGGAGCTGGCTCTGACCGGCTGGGTGCGCAACGACACCGGCGGCGTGGTCACGGAGGTCGAGGGAACCCCCGGCGCGGTCGAGGACTTCGCCCGCCGGCTTCGCTGCGACGTGCCGCCGCTGGCCATGGTCGAGCGGGTCGTGACCACGGAGCTTCCGCCCTGTGGCGGATCCGGCTTCGCGATCGCCCGGTCCCGGCCGGCCGCGGGCGGGCGTACGGCGGCGGCCCCCGACGTGGCGACATGCCCGGACTGCCTGCGGGAACTGGCCGACCCCGCGGACCGGCGCTACCGGCATCCGTTCATCACGTGCACCAACTGCGGACCCAGGTTCACGATCATCACCGACCTTCCCTACGACCGGCCGGCAACGACGATGGCCCGGTTCGCCATGTGCCCCGTGTGTGAGCGGGAGTACTCCGATCCGGCCGACCGGCGTTTCCATGCCCAGCCGATCGCCTGCCCGGCGTGCGGACCGCGCCTGGAGTTCGTGTCGCCGTCGGGCGCGCCGCGGACCGGCGAGGACGCGCTCGCTGCGGCGCGGCGGCTGCTCGCCGACGGTGGCGTCCTGGCGGTGAAGGGGGTGGGCGGCTACCACATCGCCTGCGTCGCCACCGACCCGACGGCGGTGACGACCCTGCGACGCCGCAAACGGCGCGGCGGCAAGCCGTTCGCCGTCATGGTCCACGACCTGGCTGCGGCCCGGGGCCTGGCGCATGTCGACGAGCGGGAGGCGGCCCTGCTCACCGACCCCGCTCGGCCCATCGTGCTGGTGCGCCGTCGCCGCGACGGCCGTCCCGCGCTCGCCGACTCCGTTGCCCCGGACAACCCCGATCTCGGTCTGCTGCTGCCCTACACGCCGGTGCACCATCTGCTGCTCGGCCTGCCAGGCGAGCCCGGGCCCGTCCATCGAACCGTCGGCACCGCCGGATGGCCGCCGTTGGTGATGACCTCCGGGAACCTCGGCGGCGAGCCGATCGCGGCCGGCGACGCCGACGCTCTGCGCCGGCTCGCCCCGCTCGTCGATGGCTGGCTGCGCCACGACCGTCCGATCCGGGTGCCCTACGACGACTCCGTTGTCCGGGTGGTCGACGGTGCCCCGTCGCCGGTACGCCGCTCGCGTGGCTACGCGCCGCTGCCGGTGCCGCTGCCGTTCGAGGTGCCCCCGACGCTGGCCGTCGGGGCCGACCTCAAGAACACCTGCGGCCTGGGCTCGGGCCGGTCGGCCTGGCTCAGCGGGCACATCGGGGACATGGACGACTTGGCCACCATGCGCGCCCTCGATGCCGCCGAGCGGCACCTCGAGCACCTGACCGGCGTCACCCCCCCGCCAGCTCGTCACCGACGCGCACCCGGGCTACCGGTCGCGCCAGTGGGCGGTGCGGCACGCCGCCGGCCGACCGGTACGGACCGTGCAGCACCACCATGCCCATGTGGCCGCGCTGATGGCCGAGCACGGCCTCGACGGCACCCGGTCGGTGGTGGGATTCGCCTTTGACGGGACCGGCTACGGCCCCGACCGGGCCGTGTGGGGCGGCGAAGTGCTGATCGCCGACTACCACGGGTTCCGGCGCTTCGCCCACCTGGGCTATGTGCCGCTTGCCGGTGGGGACGCCGCGGTTCGGCGGCCCTGCCGGATGGCGCTTGCCCATCTGCACGCCGCCGGAGTCCGCTGGGATCCCACCCTGCCGCCGGTCGTCGCCTGCCCGCAGCCGGAGCGGCGGGCGCTGACCCACCAGCTGGCCAGCGGGCTGGGCTGCGTGCCGACCTCCAGCATGGGGCGGCTCTTCGACGCGGTCAGCTCGCTGCTCGGCATCCGTCACGAGGTCGACTTCGAGGCGCAGGCGGCGATCGAGCTGGAGGCCCGGGCGCGGGCCGCGACCGGCGGCGGCGCGGACGACCGCGAACGCCACGCGTTCGCCTTGCGCGGGCAGGGGCCGGGCAGGCCGCTGATTATCGACCCGGCGCCGGTCATCCGGGCGATGGTGAGGGATCTGTCGGCCGGGCTCGCCGTGGAGACCGCCGCGGCCCGTTTCCATACAGCCGTCGTGGCGATGATCGTGGACCTCGCCCGGCGAGCACGCGTAGAGGTGGGCCTTGACCTGGTCGGACTCACCGGCGGGGTCTTCCAGAACGCCGTTCTGGCGACGGCTGCATCCAGGGCACTGCGTGCGGGGGGCTTCACGGTGCTGCGGCATGCGCGGGTACCTCCGAATGACGGGGGGATCGCTCTCGGTCAGCTGCTCGTCGCCGCAGCGCGGGAAAAGGCGCGGGAAAAGGGGTGAGGAACAGGTGTGTCTCGCGGTTCCAGGACGGGTGGTGGGGATCGAGGAACGCCACGGGGCCCGGACGGCCGAGGTCGATTTCGGAGGTGTGCGCAAGGACGTCTGCCTGCAGTACCTGCCCGAGATCACGGTCGGCGAGTACGTGATCGTGCATGTGGGGTTCGCGATCCAACGGCTGGACGAACGGTCGGCGTTGGCGTCGCTGGCCACCTTCGCGCGGATGGGACTCCTGACCGAGGAGTTGGGTGACGGTGCGGACGGTGTGAGTGCCACGGCCCGCGGGGCCGGCGAGGAGGAGGGGATGACGCGGTGAGGTATCTGGAGGAGTTCCGGGATCCGGAGCTGGCCGGTCGGCTGCTGGAACAGATCCACGCGACGACGACCCGCCCATGGTCGATCATGGAGGTCTGCGGTGGGCAGACCCACTCGCTCATCCGGCACGGTATCGATCAGCTTCTGCCCGAGGGCATCGAGATGATCCACGGTCCCGGCTGCCCGGTGTGCGTGACCCCGCTCGAGATCATCGACAGGGCTCTGGAGATCGCCGCGCGGCCGGGCGTCATCTTCTGCTCCTTCGGCGACATGCTGCGGGTACCGGGGAGCGATCGGGACCTCTTCCGGGTGAAGAGCGCGGGTGCCGACGTCCGGGTGGTCTACTCCCCGCTGGACGCCCTGACGATCGCCCAGCGCAACCCCGATCGGGAGGTCGTGTTCTTCGGGATCGGATTCGAGACCACTGCGCCGGCCAACGCGATGACGGTTTTCCAGGCGAAACGGCTCGGCTTGGGCAACTTCTCCCTGCTGGTGTCGCATGTGCTGGTACCGTCGGCGATCGCTGCGATCATGGAGTCGCCGAGCTGCCGCGTCCAGGGGTTCCTGGCCGCTGGTCACGTCTGCAGCGTGATGGGCACCGGCGAGTACCCGGCTCTGGCGCGGCGTTACGGCGTGCCGATCGTGGTCACCGGCTTCGAACCACTCGACCTCCTCGAGGGCATCCGGCGCACCGTGGTGCAGCTGGAGGCCGGCCGACACGAGGTGGAGAACGCCTATCCCCGGGCGGTTCCGGTCGCCGGCAACCCGGCCGCCATCGCGATGCTGCGGGACGTTTTCGAGATGGCCGACCGGGCCTGGCGGGGCATCGGTGTCATCCCGGGCAGCGGCTGGCGCCTGTCGCCAGCCTACCGCGACTTCGACGCGGAGCTGCGGTTCGCCGTGGCGGATGTCCACACGGCCGAGTCTTCGGCGTGCCGATCGGGCGAGGTTCTCCAAGGCCTGATCAAGCCGCATGAGTGCGTGGCCTTCGGACGGCAGTGCACGCCGCGGACCCCGCTCGGCGCGACCATGGTGTCCTCCGAAGGGGCCTGTGCCGCCTACTACCTCTACCGCCGGATGAGCACCTCTCCGGCGGTTGCGCAGGCCTCGCCGGAAGCGGGACGTGCGCTGGAGGTGGGACATGGTGGATGAGGCCGTGACGGCGGTGGATCCGGCCGCGTGGACCTGTCCTGTGCCGTTGGTGGAGTGCCCCACGATCGTGATGGGGCATGGCGGCGGAGGCGCGATGTCGGCCGAGCTCGTCGAGCATCTCTTCCTGCCGGCCTTCGGAGTCGCCGGCGCGGGCGGTCCGGAGGACCTGGGGGATGCGGCCGTGGTCACCGTCGACGGCGCACGGGTGTCGTTCACCACCGACTCCTACGTCGTTCGACCGTTGTTCTTCCCCGGCGGCTCGATCGGCGATCTTGCGGTCAACGGAACTGTCAACGACCTGGCGATGTCCGGCGCCGAACCCCGGTACCTCTCGACCGCGTTCATCCTGGAAGAGGGCACCGAGCTGACCGATCTTGGCCGGGTGGCGGATGCGCTCGGAGCGGCGGCCCGTGCCGCGGGCGTCCGGCTGGTAACCGGTGACACCAAGGTCGTCGATGCCGGTCACGGTGACGGGGTCTACGTCAACACGGCGGGGATCGGCCTGGTTCCCGACGGCGTCGACATCCGGCCCGCTCGGGCCCGGCCGGGCGACGTCGTCCTGGTCAGCGGCGAGATCGGGCTGCACGGGATCGCCGTGCTCAGCTGCCGGGAGGGCCTGGAATTTGCCACGGCGGTCCGCAGTGACACCGCTCCGTTGCACGGACTGGTCGGCGCTATGCTGCGCACCGGTGCGGACGTACACGCCCTGCGGGACCCGACGCGCGGAGGACTGGCCGCGACACTCAACGAGATCGCGCGGACCGCGCGGGTGGGAATCGTCATCACCGAACGGCATGTTCCCGTTCCCGAGCCGGTCCTCGACGCCTGCAGCATTCTCGGGCTGGACCCCTTCTACATTGCCAACGAGGGCAAGCTCGTGGCGATGGTCGCGCCGCGGGACGCCGATCGGGTGCTTGAGGCGATGCGCGCGTGCCCACTCGGCCGAAACGCGGCCGTGATAGGTATGGTGACCGCGGAACACCCGGGAATGGTGGTCGCGAGGACCGGTCTCGGCGCGAGCCGCGTGGTGGACCTCCCGGTCGGCGAGCAACTTCCCCGAATCTGCTGAATCCCTGAGCTGTTTTCGAGTTGAGGGCGGACCCGTGCATTCTGGTCCGCGCCTCTGTCGCTGAATTCGACGAGATCCTCGGGCAGGTGGAATGGTGACGTGCATGTCTGTCAGTCTCTCGGTGGCGGGCCGGGGCTCAGGGAGTGACTGACCGGCGCGCCGCGGGCGTCCGGCGGAATGCGGCGAGGACGTCCTCCCGACGTTCGGAGACAGGCGTCGGCGGCTCGGGATGGCGACAATCATGGTCAGGTGGCCGGGGACGATGTGGACGTGAACAGGGTTGTAAGCGTAGCCCCCTCGCCCGGCAGTGTCGAACACATGTTCGTTCCTGTGATCGCGGATTCGTCTTGGGGGTGTGGTCGTAATCGCGAAAGGATGACCCATCGTTCCGCGTTGAACGTTGGTCTCAACCGAGGTAGCGTGGGTGGGCATTGGCGCAGTTGTTTCCGTCGAGGGTGAGGGTGGATGCGTCGGGCTTGCGGTCGGTTGGGGCTGTGGGGGTATGCTTCACTCTCGAGCCGTCCGGCCCGCCACGTGGCGGTTGGGTGGGCGAAGTGGCGGTGGATAATCGTATGGTCTTTCGGGTGTTGTTGAGGTGAGTCGTGAGTACAGGTAAGGTTCTTCGCTTCGACCATGTTCGGGGTTACGGTTTCATAGCTCCCAGTGACGGAGGAGACGATATTTTCCTACATGCCAACGATCTTCTTGTTGAGAAGAATCTCGTCGTCCCCGGGGCCGTCATGGAGTTCGAGATCGAGGAGGGCGAGCGTGGGCTGAAGGCCAGTTCGGCCCGCATCCTCAGGTCCACACCTGCGGCTTCGGGCCTGGCCGCTCCGGCGCCGACGAGGGGAACCGTCCACGCGGACGATTCCGACGCTCTCTGTGACGTCCTGCCGGTCGGGGAGTTCACCCAGGAAATCACCGAACTGTTGCTCCGGATCGACCCGACCCTGACGGGGACGCAGATAGTTCGGGTCAGAAGCGAGCTGATGGGCGTGGCCGAGAAGTACGGTTGGATCGAGAACTGACGCGTATCCGGGCGCCTTTCCCGTGTCCGGCCGTCTCTTGCCCGGACGTGGGAGGCCTCGGGGCCTCGGGGGCGGGAGGATCTGGATCGCGCGGGCGGTCCGGCGGAGCCGGGCAGGCGCCGTCGTTCGGCGTCCCGCGCGGCGGCGGTTCTTCCCGCCGGGGGGAACCTACAGCTCGACGAAGCCGGACACGCAGGTGATCGTTTCGCTGCCGATCCAGACCGTGCCGTCCGCATCAGCGGAGATGTGCACCCGTCCGGTCCGGTGGAGCAGTGTTCCCTGGCTCACCGTGTAAGGCGCGCTCGCTCGTCCGGTCCGGAGCAGCCATTGGGCGACGGACGCGTTGAGGCTTCCGGTTACCGGATCCTCCCTCATCGTGCCGTTCACGGGGAAGAAGGCCCGAACTTCGAACGTCTCGGTCGACTCTGGCGGATACGGGCCGAGCACGCCGAGATGCAGGTCGACGATGCCCGGTTGCAACGCGAGGACCGCCTCGGCGCTGTCGAGCAGAACAGCAATCCATCCCGGCCCGTTGTCCGCCCACTCGGCGGCCACGATGTCGTCGCGGGCGATGCCCAGCACCGTGCTGATGCGCTGGATGAGTGCCTCCTCGACCGGCCCCGAGCGTCGCAGCGGGGGTGCGGCGAACGCGAGTCCGTCCGCGGTCCGCCGAACGGGAATAAGCCCGGCACCGCACTCCTGAACGACCACATCGCCCCGTTCGGCCGGAGGCCGGGTGGTCAGCCAGGCGTGGCAGGTACCCAGCGTGGGATGCCCCGCGAAGGCCAGCTCGGCACCGGGCGTGAAGATCCGGACCCGGTAGTCGGCGTCCGGTGAGGTGGGCGGCAGGATGAAGGTGGTCTCCGAGAGGTTCGTCCACCGGGCGAACCGTTGCATCTCCTCCGGGTCGAGTCCCGATCCGTCGAGCACGACGGCTACCGGATTGCCCTGATATGGGGATCTTGAGAAGACATCGATCTGTTGGAAGGGACGCGGCATCGGCCCAGTGTCCCGCGGCCCGCCGGCTGACCGCGCGGATGCGGGCGAGGAATTCCTGGATTCCGATCGCCAGGCGGCTGGAGACGATGGGGCGTCACCAGGAGCGGGCCGGCGCGGGAATGCCTCCGGGTGCATATCAGCATGAAGGCGTGAGTTCCTCCGCCGACACCCATGGCCGACCCCATCACGTCGAGGCGGGTGGCCGCCCGCCTCCGCCAGAACCGCGAGGCCGCCCGGCAGAACCTCCGTGCCACCTCCGTGCCACCTCCGTGCCACCTCCGTGCCGAACTCGACTTCGAGACCAACCTGCGGTCCGAGGTGTGGTCGCTCCACATCGGGCCGGCGCTCGGGCTTGGCCCCGACGAGGTGGAACGGGACGTTCAGGAGCTCGTCGCGCACGCCCGAGCGGAGATCCGTAACGGCCAGGCCGAGCTGATGGATCCGGGAGTGATGGATCCGGGAGTGCCGTGACGCCTCAGGTTCATCGTCGGCGACGACGCGGATCCGGTACCTGGTGCCAGTACCTGGTGCCCGGCGCCGGGCGCGTGGGGCCAGGTCAATCGAGCGCGACGATTCAACCGAACGCGATGATTCAGTCGAGCGCGACGACGAGACCGCGCAGCTCGTAGGCCGCGATCTCGTCCCGGAGGGTGACCTGAGGTGGGCTGGCCATGCGTAGGCCGTCGAGCATGAACAGCTTGTGCAGGAAGATGTCGGTTTCGTGGATGGCGACGTGTGCGCCGGGGCATTTGTGGGGCCCCTCGCCGAAGCTCAGCCCCGCCGGACTCACGCCGTCGCCGATCGGGTGGGCGGGGCGGACCGTGTACGGGTCGGCGCCGATGGCCTGCGTGTCGACGTTGGTGCTGCTCACCGCGATGTCGATCTGGGCGCCGGCTGGGATCGTCAGCGGGCCGCGTGGGCCCGGTAGGTGGATGTCGGCTGTCGTGCGCCGTTTGAGAGTGGAGATGACCGGTTCCAATCGCAGGAGCTCGTGCAGGATCGCGATCCGTTCGGTCTGGTCGGCGTCGCGGTAGCGGGCGCGCAGTGTGTCGTCGGTGAACAGGTGCCAGGCGGCGACGTTGATGAACTCCCGAGTGGTGATCATTCCTGCGGGTGCGAAGGTGACGCACTCGGCGAAGATCTCGGCGTTGGTGCAGCCTTGATCGATCATGTGTGAGATGAGGTCGTCGGTGCGTCGCCGACGGCGGGCGCGTACCGCGGGGCGCACGTCAGCGAGGTAGAAGGCGAGGGCGTGGCGGTTCTGCCGGATGAACTGCCTGATGCCGCGGATGCTGGTGACATTCGGCGGTCCGAGGTCTCCTTGGGCGAACCGTTCCAGGCGGGCGGCCATGCCGGGGCGGCTGTTGGTGAGCCGATCACCGCGGCGGCGACCTCGACGGCGAGGGCGAAGCTGAGCTCGGACAGGTCGACGCTCCGCTCGCGGCGCAACCGGTCGATCTGCTCGTCGGCGACGCGGTGCATCAGCTCGCGGTAGTGCTCGTCGACCCTGCGTAGAGTGAAGAATCGTGCGGTCAGCCGGCGGCGTTCCCGGTGCTCGGGGCCGTCGCTGTGCAGCACCGGCCGGCGGATCCGCTTGGGGATCGCCTTAGAGGCGTCGATACCGAGGCCGGCCTGCTTGGTTTCCAGGCTGCGCAGCACCGCCTGTCCGGCGGCGTACCCGCTGATCCGCCATACGCCGTCGGCGCCCTGCACGACCGGGCATCCGCCGTTCGGGTCTTCGCGGTTGATCTTGCGTGCCGACGTCCCGACGTCGGTCACCACGGGATCCGCCATGGATTCTCCTTCCCAGGGCACTCCGGAAACCGACCGGGGGCGCGGCTTCAGGGCCGTCATGACTGACCGGTGAGGCGATGGAGTGCTGCTGATGTCTATCGAATCGTTGGTGGATGCGAGGGAAAGCCTCCGCCGCCCCTGCGGCTGGCTTGTTCGGGTAACGGCTCGAGGCGGAGCCGGGTGGCATCGGAGGAAGCCGTCGGCCGGACGCCCGAAACCTCTTGTAATGGCCTGTGCGCCGGCAATGGTGCCCTCGGCGCGGGGAATCCGTGACGGTCCCGGCCGTGACGGTCCGCCAGGTTCGGCGGCATGCCTCAACGGTTCTGGCCGCTTTTCACGCTCCGCTTTTCACGCTCCGGGTCCGGGTCCGGGTCCGGGTCCGGGTCCGGGTCCGGGTCCGGGTCCGGGTCCGGGTCCCGTCCGACTTTACCGGAAGGATTGGGAGGGTCGGCTCATTCGTGCCCTCATTCGTGCTCTCCGGAGTCGAAATGAAATAACTTGCGCGTTTCGAACCCTCCACAGGCCTGTGACCTGCGATGATGCTCTCGATCACGTATTTGTTACTTCGTTACGTCCCCTCCGGGGCGCAGCAGCGGGCCGTGATCTGACTCCCAATTGTGTCGGTTGGTGGGCGGGGCGTTCACGCCGAGCGTGGTCACGGCGCTTTTTCGGAAGCTCGCCGTCATGGTCTACGGCAGGCCCGGCAAGGCGATCGCGACGGGAATCACGTGTCGCGCCCTTCCGTGCCGCGTGAAGGATTTCACGCCGATCGGGACGCCCTCCGCGTCCCGCCGTACTTCCCGTCGGATGCCACCTCGGTGGTGCAGGTGACGCCCTTCCCGGCAGTGACCGCGCCACTGAACGTGAATGTTCCGGCGCCGGACGCAGATAGTGAATGCAGATAGCGAATACATTATCATCTGGTATCTCGGTCGCCCGGCGTGGCCGGCGTCCGGCCGGACCGGCCGAGTTGTGGGGAGCAAGGCACGGTCCAGGGACCGCGGACCGTGCTCAGATCCCCCAGATTCGCCGGCCGAAGGCCAGTCGAAGGATCGTGGGCGCCGCCTGAGTGAGCGGGTGCGAGCGGGTGCGGTGGGAGGCCGGCGCACGGTTTGCGCGGTTTGTTTAGTTCGTGCCGTCCGGGCGGGGTGAGAGGACCGCCGATACCGCCGCCGGCCCCGTACCGGACCGGGAGATGGCCACCCTGGCCACGGCCACCCTCGCCGTCGCGCTCCGCGGGTTCACCTCCGTGAACTTGGGCGTCAGATCCGGTGTTCGGTAAGTACCTCGGCGGTGAGTTCCTGGGCTTTCTGGGCGCGGTCGGGTTGCGCGAGGTGGACGGCCACGAACAGGGCGTCGAGGACCGTCGTGTGGATGATGCGGCTGCTCATGGCCTCGACTCGGTAGTTTGTTTCGCTGCTGCCGGCGACGAGGGCTACGTCGGCCAGCCTCGTCAGGGGGGATCGGAAGAAGCTGGTGAGGGCTATGGTCGTGGCCCCCGCCGCGCGCGCCGCGGCGGCGGCGGCCAGGGTTTCGCGGGTCTGCCCGGTGTGGCTGATGGCCAGGCAGGCGGAGGCGGGGGGCAGCAGGCGCGCGGCCACATGTTGGACGTGGGCGTCGGCGGGGGCTTCGACGAGCAGGCCGAGGGTGCGAAAGCGGTAGGCGGCGTCCTGGGCGAGGGGGGCGGACGTCCCCGCGCCGATGAGCAGGACCCGGTCAGCGCGATGCAGGGCGTCGACCGCGCGGGCGAATGCCGTGCGGTCGACGGTGCGGGTGGTCTCGGACAGGGCCGCCTCGGTGCTGCGGAGGATCTTCTCCAGGATGGTGGCAGGGGAGTCGGCGTGAGTGACGTCTTCGTGAAGGCCGCGTTCGGGGGGAATCGCTTCGCCGGCGAGACGGATCTTGAGGTCGGCGAAGCCCTTGAGGCCGAGGTCCTGACAGAACCGGACCACGGTCGCGACGGAGGTGCCGGTCCGATCGGCGAGATCGGTGACGGTGAGGTGAACGATTTCCCTCGGGTCACTGAGGATCAGCTGGCCGATCTTGCGACCGCTGGGAGTGAGGGTCGGCAGGCAGGCGCGTAGGTGCGCGATGGTGCCGCCCGGCTCGGGGAGGGGTTGGGCGGGCTCGTCGATCGCCTCGACGGCCGTCGGTCCGGTCATGGTCTCTCCCAACGTCGTCGCCATCCTCGCGCTTTCCGGCTTCCGGCTTGCCGGTGGTGTACTGCCATCTGCCGCACGGGTTGGATGAAGATCTGTTTCTTCGGTAGAAATCATACTGTATGAAAGTTCTATCCATCTAATAGATCCTGTTAAGAGGATGTTTCCTTCTGCTGTCTACGGTCGTCTACGGTCATGGCCGTGGATCAGGGCGGGGGCAGTCGATGGGGAGGTCGGGCGGATCGTCGGGGCGCCGTCCACCGGCTTGCCGCTCGGTAAGCCGGTCATCTTCGGATAGCGCCAGGGAGATCCGAGCGTCGTAGCTGGCAAGGTTGGATTACGCGATAGAAATTCGTTACTCGAAATTGTATCAGTTAGGTGATTTTTTACAAAAGGGTGAAGCGTGAGTCTGCCAAGCGGATCCATGGCCCGGCTGGGGTCGCACGTGACCGCCGATCTCGACCGGTGGCGCGGGACGGGAGTCTGGCTCGTCGACGGCTTCCTGCCGGGAGACGATCTGGCCCTGCTGCGCCGATGGGCCCAGGAGGTCGAAGACTGGCCGCCGGCCCCCGGCCGGCAGCGCCCCCAACCACTCCGGCCACTCCCGCCGCACGCTCTACCTCACCTACAACCGGCTGTCCGACGGCAACCGGCGCGACACCTATGGAGCCCTGCTGTCGTGTCGGTCGTAGAGTTCCGGCCCGGAACTCTACTCGGGAGGACACCACCTGACCGAGCGCAACCCGGGCCATCGCCAACTCCAGGGTCTGGCGAGTACTGCAGGGTCTGGCACGTACTGCACACCGACCACCGGCGTCCGCTCCCGACCTGTCGGTCGGTATTCTCCGTGATCCGGGCGCTCTCTTTCTATTCCATGAGTTCTGCGTAGCCCTCCTTATCACCCTCCTTGGTTCCGGCGGTGCCGGGTGGGCCCGGTCCCGGCAGATCCCGTTTTCCGCACCGACCATTCTGGCGCGCTGGCGGCCATCATCCTGCACACACCACATCCGCGGACCCGGCCCGTTCGGAGAGCCCGACATAATCGTATCGCCGTCCTCCGTCTTCCTGGTGAGGACAGGTGAGTCGGAACATGCCGGCCGAACAGCTTTCGCCGACGTCTCCTGGTGGGTGCGGAAAAAATCCCCGGCACACACGGCACGGGGCGGACCGTCCGCGCCCGGTTCCCGCCGCCGTGTTAGCCCGGACGGGGTACATGGTGAGATCGTGCGGGGTAGCACGAGGACGTCGCAGAGTACTGTCGCCAGAGCGATTCAACGTACACGTACGCCGATAAATTACGCAGGGAAGGGGCGTCCCGCTAT
>NZ_CDWTMG010000078.1:0-2866 GCF_977945845.1 Frankia sp. CcMO1 | reverse complement strand
TTCATTACGTCCCCTATGCGCTCGCGAAAAATGTATTTTGCCGCCGTCGGTGCTGCCGGCGCCCTGGCCGCCGCCGTGGCCGGTCCAGCCGGCGCCGCGTTCCCCGACGGGGTGCCCGGTTCCAGTCAGGTCACGCTCCCGGGCGGCTCCGCCCTGCGGCCAGATCTCGACGTGAGTATCGACAACGTCGTCGTCAACCCGACCCCGCCTCATGTCGTCGCACAGATCAACCCGTTGTTCCGCGCCTACTCGATCGGGGCGGCCGACATCAACCGGGTCCAGAGCCACCTGCGGTCGCTCGAGCTGCGATCGGCAGGCGGGCACGACATGGTCTCGTGGACGCTGAGGAACGTCACCGATCATCCTGTCGCCTTCGGCTGGTTCTCGAAGGAGGGGCGGGGTGGCAACGGCGTGCTAGCGGCGGGTGCCTCGCGCACCCTGGACACGCATTCCTCCCTTGTCGTGGCCCGCGCGTTCGACCAGTCGTGGAATCCCTCACCCCAGCTGCCGACGATTGGTGTGTCGACCCACGGCCGGCCGGTGCCGGCCACCGGACCTGGCCCGTCGACCGCCACCACTACCGGCACTACCGGCACCGGCCCCGTCGTCCCGGGAGCCGGTATCGCGCCGGGCGCGCGGGGCGAGGCGCCCTCGTCCCCGCAGGCTTCTGGCGGTGGACAGGCTTCTGGTAGCGGACAGACTCCCGGTACTGGGGAGTCGACCGGTGGCGGACAGAACCTGAGTACCGCGAAGGCTCTCGGAACGGGAGCCCCAGCCCAGGGGACGGGCTCGACATCACCCGTAACCAGCGGCACGACGCCACAGGGCTCGCCCGGGCAACAGGGCGGCACCGGCACCGGCACCGGCACGACGGCACCGGCGACGCCGATCACGACGAACACCATCCCCTTCACGGGATGACCGGCTCTATGGGATGACAGAGGTGACGGACGCGGGCACCCGGCGGCCTCGACCACCCGCCGGCTTGTCGGCGCCGCGCGCGTCGGCCGCGCTGGTGGTCGCCGTGTGCGGGCTGCTGTTCCCGGCCGCCTGCGCGGTCGGCGGTGAGGGCATCGGCGCCAGGTCTTCGGCCACCGGTATGTCTTCGGCTACCCCCAGGTCTTCGGTCACCCCTATGTCTTCTCGCGGCGCGGCGGCCGAACCGGAGGCGGTGAACACGATTCTGACCGCGACCGTCGCCGGCGTGGACGTCTACCCAACGCCCGTGTCCACCCGGCCCGCGTCGCGGCTGAGTAACCCGAACGAGGCGGGCGCGCCACGGGTCTTTCTCGTCACGGCGAGGCTGCCCGGATGGTGGCAGGTCCTGCTGCCGGTATGGCCCAACGGCAGCCGAGGATGGATCAGGGACGACCAGGTCCGCGCCAGCACCACCGCCTACCACCTGCAGGTCGTCCGCGGAGCCCACCAGTTGCAGCTGTACCGCGGGAACACGCTCATATCCTTGTTCGTGATGGCGGTCGGAACCACGGAAACACCGACTCCCGGGGGGCGGTACTACCTGACCGAACTGCTGCGGCCGCGGAATCCGACCGGACCCCACGGGCCCTTCGCCTTCGGCATCTCGGGCTTCTCCACCTCACTGGCCTCCTTCGAAGGCCATGCTCCGATTATCGGTCTGCATGGCACCAACCAGCCCCATACGCTGGGGCGTGACGTCAGCCACGGCTGCATCCGCCTGAGCAACAGCGACATCACCCGGTTGGCGGGCATGCTGCCCCTGGGCACGCCGGTCGACATCGTCGCCTGACCGGTCTCATCTCGAGGTCGTCGGTGCGGACTTCGCGGATGCAACAGACCCCGACGCCGAGCTGGAATCATTCAGGGCGGGGCCTGGCAGCCCGGCACGGCTGGCCGCGGGGCAGAGCCGGTTCTGCAAGGTCAGCTGGGTGGACGTCGGAGGAGGAGTGCGAAGCCGAGGGTGGCGATCCATACTCCCCAGAGTGTGGAGCCGAGGAAGCCCGCCGGTTCCCATGCGGGGACCTCGGGGATCGCGGTTGCCAGGATGTCGCCCTGGTTGAGCAGGTAGATGGCGCTTGCGACCAGGCCCAGCATGCCCACAGCGGCGGGAAGCGGACGGCGGCAGAGGATGATCACGGAGATCGTCGTCGACCAGGCGATGGCGAGCGTCTGGCCGAGGTGCTCGCCGAGCAGGGAGCCGCCGAGCGGGTGTTGTGCGAGCCAGGCGGCGTCGACGGCCGCTCGGGTCGTCGTGTCGCTGGCCATGTACTGCCGTGCCAGCGGCGGCACGACGAAGACCCAGCGCAGGAAGCCGGTGAGCGCGAGCACGATCGCGGCGGAGCCGACCCAGGTCGCGGCGCGCAGGACGGGATCGTCCCGGCGACCGAGGGCCGTGGGCAGCAGCAGCGTCGGCGGTAGCAGCAGAGCGTAGGTCCAGCCGGTCGCGAACCAGGTCCAGACCAGGCCGGTGCCGCCTCGGTGGAAGGACGGAAGGATGACGTCCGCCATCCCGGCGCGGTCAGCCTGCTGCTCGGTGGCCCGATGGACGGCCCCAACGCGCTCGCGCTCAACGAGCGACTGCTCGCGGCACTGGCCGACGGCGGGGTGCCGGCGGCGAACGCGGCCCGGTCCGTATATCTGCTGATCGTGTATGTGCTGGGCGCCATCGCGTTGGAGGCCGCCGAGCCGCACGAGCCGGGAACCAGCGAGGCAGAGCGGATCGCCGCCCGCCGTGACGCGTTCGCGGCCGTGCCCGCCGAGCACTACCCACGTACCGCCAGCCAGATTGACGTGCTGGCCGCCTACGTCACCACTGAGCAGTTCAGCTGGGGCCTCGACCGCGTCCTTGACGGCATCGAACGCCTCATTGAGCCTGACGCCTGGATCT
>NZ_CDWTMG010000077.1:0-18443 GCF_977945845.1 Frankia sp. CcMO1 | reverse complement strand
GGTGGGGTTCAGTCGCCGGCGCGGGCCTGCGGGACCGATACCAGGGGAAACCGCTCGACCGCCTCGGCCAGGACGGCCAGCAGATGATCGATCTCGACGTCGGTGTTGGCCGCGGTGACCTGGATGCGCACCCCGACCTGCTCGCGGGGAACGACCGGGAACGGCACCACACTCACGAAGATCCCCCGTTCGAACAGAAACCGGCCCAACGGCTCGGCCTGCGCGGCGTCGACCAGGGGAATCTCTATGATCGGAAAGCCGCTGGCGTTGAGCGTGAACAGGCCGAGCCCGCGCAGGCCGTCGAGGAACCGGCTGGTCAGGCGATACAGCCGGGCACGGATGGCGTCCCCGCGTTCCGCGTTGACCCGCAGCCCGACCAGCCCGGTCGCCAGGGACGCCACCGGCGACGGGCCGGAGAAGACGTACGGGCCCGCGGTGGACTTCAGATACTCCTTCACCTCCGTGGGGCAGGCGACGAAGGCGAGCAGCGACGAATACGCCTTCGAGAAACCGCCGACCAGGACGAGATCGTCGTAGGTCTCGCCGAGATGGCGGACGATTCCGTTGCCGCGGCTGCCGTAGGGGCTCGACGCGGCGGCATCACGCTCGCCGACGACACCGAACCCGTGGGCGTCGTCGACGTAGAGCAGGGCGTCGTGCGCACGGGTGAGCGCCGCGAGTTCGGCGAGCGGCGGGCCGTTTCCGGTCATGCTGTGGACGCCGTCGACGCACACCACCCGGGGGTGGGGGCTCGTCCGCAGCCGGCGTTCCAGCCGGTAGAGCCGGTCCTCGCGGAAGCGCGCCACGACGGCGCCGTGGGCCGCGGCCACGACCGCGCCGTCATGCGCCGTCTGATGGGCGTGCACCTCGACGAAGAGGGCCCCCTTGCCCACGAGGGCGGGCAGCACCGACAGCTGGATGTGGGTGATGGTCGGGAGCAGCAGCGCGTCCTCGGCACCGAGGAGAGCGGCGAGCGTGCGCTCGATGTCGTCGTACATCTGCGGGCTGGCGATCAGCCTCGACCAGCTCGGGTGGGTGCCCCAGCGGTCCAGGTACTCCGGGACCGCCTCGATGATCTCCCGGTCGAGATCGAGGCCAAGGTAGTTGCACGACGCGAAATCGGCGAGCCAGTGATCACCGATCCGTATCCGGCGGCCGTCGATCTCGTCCACCGTCGCGTCGTAAAAGGGCGCGTGGCGGCGCAGGCGGTCCAGTTCAGCCCGCATCCTCATAGGCTGATCAAGAACGTGTCGCCAGGCCGGAGATAACGCCCCCGAGACGGGAGGCGAAGGCAAGTCGGGACTTTCATAGGTCTGCGACATCCCCGCGGCCTAGTCGCCCATGCCCTGGGCCGCGGCGATCGGCCAGGCGGGCGGAATAATCACTAATATCCCGGAAAGTCCAAATAGTCCAGTTTCTCGGAAGATAGTCGGGCCTGCCAGCGGAACCGGGTGCGCTACCATCATCACCAGTCCTCAGGATCGCCGGGAACACACGTCGCCGGGTTCAGGGAACGAAGAAGTGCCAACGGGCCAAAGGAGCGTCCAACGCGTAAACAATAAACCTCGGAACCTGGATAATTCCACAACAAGCGCGATATGTTCCTGCTCTGCGCATCGGAGCCGGGAGACCGGGCGGACGTCGGGGCCGCTCCGGACCGGGGTCCACGCCACGCCACGGCCGGGGCGGATCCGACTGGCGGCCCGGGCGGCTCCCGCCGCCCGCCGAAGGCCCGCAGCCGTGGTGTTATCGTCCCCGGCATGTCTGACACGGCGGCATCCGCGGCGACCTCCACCGCGTCCACGGCTACGGCTTCCACGGCTCCCCCCGCGGGCTCGAGGCAGGCCCCGACGCCCTCCGCGGCGGCCACTCCCCACCAGCGGACCAAGGAGGAGGGTCCGCTGGTGCGCGCCCTGCCCTATTCCGGGTTCGGACTGTCGCGCTCGAAGACGCTGTTCCTCGCGCACCGCAAGGAGCCCGTCGACCCGGCCGGCTTCTACTCGCTGATCGCCGCGGACTCCGTGCGCCAGCTGATGCGGTACACCTCCCTGACCGGCCAGCTCGTCCTCGACGTCGGCGGCGGCCCGGGTTACTTCCGCTCAGCCTTCCTCGACGCCGGCGCCCGGTATGTGTGGGTCGAGCCGGACGTCTCGGAGATGGAGGCCGGTGGCCTCGAGGTTCCCGGCCGGGTCCGGGGCAACGCCTTGGACCTACCGTTCCTCTCCGGAAGCGTTGATCTCTGCTACACGTCAAACGTGCTCGAACACGTTCCCGACCCATGGCGGATGTGCTCCGAGCTGGCCCGGGTGACCCGCCCCGGCGGGCTCATCTTCCTGAGCTACACGAACTGGCTGTCCCCTTGGGGCGGCCACGAGACCGCACCCTGGCACTATCTGGGTGGCGACCGGGCGGCGGCAAGGTTCGAACGCCGCAAGGGCAAGGCGCCGAAGAACATCTACGGCAAGACTCTGTTCCCGGTGTCGGTGGCCGACACCCTCGCCTGGGCGAAGCGGCGGCCCGACGTCGAGATCCTCGACGCGATGCCGCGCTATCTACCCGACTGGGCGAAGGTGATTCTCAGGATTCCCGGTGCCCGCGAGATTGTGACCTGGAACCTCGCGATGGTGTTGCGCAAGCGCTGAGCCGCCGGGCCGCGCGAGTGCCGGTCCGGTGGCTCCGGCCCAGCGGCTCAGAGGAGTCGCAGCTGCTTGCCCGGTGCCGGCCGGCGCGGCCGACGCCGCCCGCCCTCGGCCGGGACGCCCTCGGCCGGGGCAGAGGACAGCAAAGCCGGCCTGATATCCGCAAGAAACGGTGAGGGACGGGTCGTCACGACCGACCCGGCGCGCCGCCGGCTGGCCGCCGAGGTGAGGACCAACCGATGCCTGGCCCGGGTGACGCCGACGAAGAAGAGCCGGCGCTCCTCCGCCTCGGCGTCCTTCGTGCCGGCGTCGGCGGTTCCGCCGACGCCACCGCCCGGCGCCTCACCGCCCGGAATCCCACCGGCCGGACCGAACCGCATCGGCAGCAGCCCGTCCTCACAACCGACGATGATGACCAGGCCGTATTCCAGGCCCTTGCTCGCGTGCAGGGTCAGCAGCGAGATCCGGTCCGCCCTCGGGTCCAGCCCGTCGACCTCGGCGGCGAGCGTGACCGACGTGAGGAAACCCGCCAGGTCGTTGCCGGCCGCTGCGGCGGCCGGTGCGAGCAGCTCCACCGCCAGGCGCAGCTCGGCCTCGGTCGGCACCCGCCCGCCGGAGAAGCCGGGGAACCCGTCGGACGGCACGGCGCCGAGCTCGCTTCTCCTCGCCTCGGCAAGATCGGTGGCCCGTGCCGCCGCGTCGCGCAGCAGACCCGACACCGGACGCGGGACGCCGGGACCCGACGGACCCGTGGTCGTCAGGTCCTGCAGCAGGGCGAGCAGGCCGGCGACCGCGGGAGCGTCCGCGAGCGGGAGATGAGAGCGCCGCTGGAACGGGAAACCGCGGGTGGCCAGCGCTTCCATGATCGGCTCGGCCTGGCGGGCGGTCCGGTAGAGCACGGCGATGTCCGCGAAGGAGAACCCCGCGTCGACCGATCCGTCCACCCCCGAGTCCAACGCGTGGAACGAGGTACCGCCAAGCGCCGCGTCGATCGTGCCGACGACGGCGATCGCCTCCTCGGCCTCACTGCGGTAGCGCCGCAGCAGCACCGGGCCGTCGCCCTCGGCGCCCCGCACGGCGGTCAGGGTCCGGTCCGGGACCAGACTCGCGGGCGCGATCACATCGAGCGCCGTCCGCACGATGGTGCGGGTGGATCGGTAGCCGCGGGTCAGGGCGACCGGGCGGGCACTCGGGTAGTCCTGCTCGAACCGCAGGAAGAACCGGACGTCCGCACCCCGGAAGCTGTAGATAGCCTGGTCCGGGTCGCCGATCACGCACAGGTTGGCCGTGGGGGGACACAACAGCCCCAGCAGGCGGTACTGGAGTTCGTCGGTGTCCTGGTACTCGTCGACCCAGACGTGGCGCCACCGCCGCTGGTAGTGCTCGGCGAGATCCGGGGACGACCGCAGCAGGGTCAGCGGCAGGGTGATCAGATCGTCGAGGTCGACCATGTCCCGATCGCGCAGCGCGGCGTCGTAACGGGCGAGCGCCCCGACCAGGTCGTGGTCGCGGATCTCCTCGCCGAGCGCTCGGTGCCGCTTGAGCTCGGCGACACCGGCCGCCACCCGCCGGCGCGTCCGGGCGTCGCCCTCACCGTGCAGCGCCGCGGCGATTAGCTCCACGCGCACCGCGTCGTCCGCTACCTGGACCTGCGGGCCCCGGGCGAGTTTCGCGTGCTGCTCACGGATGATCGTGAGCCCGAGGCCGTGGAAGGTCGTCGCGAGCACCCGTCCGGCGGCGTCACCCAGCAGGACGGCGAGCCGTTCGGCGAGCTCCCCGGCCGCACGCCGGGTGAAGGTGACCGCCAGGCACTCCCCGGCCGGCACCCCGTGCTCAGCGACCCGGTGTGCGATCGCGTGGACCAGCGTACGGGTCTTGCCCGTTCCCGGTCCGGCGAGGACGAGCAGCGGACCGGACAGATGCGAGGCGGCCAGCCGCTGCTCGGGATCCAGCCCGTCGAGCACCGACGGGGTCTCGCCGGAAACCGGCGTGAACAGCTGGCTGCCGGCCACCGCGGCGTCCCCCGGCAGCACCGTGGCGTCCCCCGGCACCACCGTGGCATCAGAGGCCGGGCGCGCCCGCGCCGCGAGCGCCTCGTCGAGGGAGGGTCCCGTATCGATCCGGTCCTGCCCACCGGCCGCGCCGGATCCCAGGTCGAACAGGGTGCCACCGTCCCGGGCGAGCTCCCGGGGCTCAAACAACCGGATGACGCCGTACTCGCCGTCGAACCCGGCCTGCCGGATCACCTCCCCGCGGCGCAGGCGACTGATTGCCTCGACCAGCTCCGGCGATCCGGCCTCGGCGATGTCCGTGAGCGGTACGTCGCCGAGGATGTCGAGCTCCGGGCCCAGACGGGAGACCAACGACGTCACCTGACCCGCGACCGCCTTGCTCTTCGGACCCACGCCGAGGATCTCCCCGACGACCTCCGGCAGCGGAACCAGCGAGGTGACGCCGGGCGCCGTGACGGGGCGGTGGCCGGGCCGCCGGTCGGCCAGCGCCTCGACCCGGTTGAGGACCCCGACGGTGAGGCCACCGCCGCAGGTGGGGCAGCGTCCGCCGGCCTCCCGGGTCTGGTCCGGCGTGAGGACCACCCCGCACTTGCGATGCCCGTCGAGGTGGTACTTGCCCTCCTCCGGGAAGAACTCGACGGTCCCCGCGAAGCCGTCCCCGCCGCGCAGCGCGGCCTCGATGGAGAAGTAGTCGAGGTCGCAGGTGAACGCGGTCGCCTCCCGGCCGAGCATCGGCGGGGAGTGGGCGTCAGAGTTGCTCACCAGCCGGTAACGGTCGAGACCGGAGATCCGCCAGAACATCTCCGGGTCCGCCGAAAGCCCCGTCTCCAGGGCGAAGACCTCATCGGCGAGGTCGCCGTAGCAGTCCTCGACGGCGTCGAACCCGGACTTCGAACCGAGAACCGCGAACCAGGGCGTCCACACGTGCGCCGGGACCAGATAGCAGCCCGCCCCGCCACCAAGGGTGATCTCCAGCAGATCGCGGGAGTCCAGGCCCAGGATGGGACGCCCGTCCGCGGCGAGGTTGCCGATTCGGGCCAACGCCGCCGTGATCCGTCCGGCGGCCTCCCGATCGGGAGCGTAGAGAAGATGATGGACCTTACGGGTCCGGTCGCCCCTCTTGTAGATCGTCGAGATCTCACTGGAGATCATGAAGCGGGTCGCCGTCCGGCAGGAGGCCGGCAACGTGCGCAGCACCTCATGCTCGAGATCGGACCGCAGCCGGAACAGGCCGGGCTCGGCCGGGAGCAGCTTCGTCGCGATCTCCTGGGACCAGGCCGGATGGGTGAAGTCGCCGGTGCCGACGACGGCGATGCCCTTGCGTGCCGCCCACCAGGCCAGGTGCTCCAGATCGCAGTCACGACTGCAGGCACGCGAGTACCGGGAGTGAATGTGCACATCAGTGTAGAACCGTGACCTCACGGATGCGTATGTTGTCGCACCCGCCTCGCCGTGCCGTCGGCGGCACGCCGAACCCGCACCCGGCGCACCCCGCGGACGGGCTACCCCCTCCTGTCGCTCCGCCGGAGAGGGGGACGTCATTATGCGTAGGATGCCGGCATCCTGCCGACCTCGCGGACGTGGCGTCACAGATCGGTGGCGCCGCGGATCGGGAGAGCGGATCGGGAGAACAGCGCCGACGGGAGGAAAGTCACGTGGCGACAACCGACGGATGTCGTTTCCTTCCCGGCGCGGGCGCCGGGATCTCCAGAGCGAGGTCCTGATGACGACGGAGACCGCCGGCCTCGAGCGGCATGCCGCCCTCGCCGACCGCTGTCACCGGCTGGTGCGGTTCCTCCATGAGGTCGCGGCGGCCCGGTCGGGCCGGATCCGGACCATCGAGGAGCATCCGCTCACGGTGTGGCTCGCCAGCATCCCGGCCGGCGTGCCACTGTCCGAGCACGCCGGGGCCGGCGAGGTGCTGCTGACCGCCCCCGCCGCCACCGTCCTGCCCCCACCGCCGCCACCGCCGCCACCGCCCGCGATCCTCGCCGGCCAGATCGTGCTGCCCGACGCGGCCGGCGCCGATCCCGACCAGCCGCCGGTATGGAACGGCGCCGCCGCCGAGCAGACCGCCGCCGCGGCGGCCTACCAGGCCTGGTTGCCGCGATGGCAGCTCTGGGCGACACGCGCGCGCGTTGACGCGGAGCGGCGCAATCTGCACAACACGCTGCACGCGGTCGCGGCCCGGGTCGCCCAGGAGGGTGACGCGCTGGAACTCGTGCTGGCGACCGGCCTGCTGACCTGGCAGCCACCGGGCGGCCCCACCGTCCGCGAGCACCTGCTGACCACCCGACTGACCTGCGACATCGACCCGGTCACCTCCGACATCAGGGTGCGGGTCCCGGCGGGAGCCACGACGCGCCTCGCCGACGGCCCGCTGCTCGACGGCATCGCCGGCTTCCGCCGGGAACGGACGAACGCGCTGCACGAGCGCCTGCGGGGACGACCGTCGGCGCCACTGGGCCCGGACGACATCCGGCTGCTGCGGGACTGGCTGGCGCTGGCGCTCGACGTGCCGACGGACGGCTTCGAACCCGACCTCGCGCCGCCCGCGCCGCCGCCGCCCGACAGCGCGTCACGCCCGCGGGTGACCTTCGCCCCGGCCCTCGTCCTGCGCACCCGTGACCAAGCCGCCCTGCTGACCTACTACGAGCGGATGCTCGACGTCCTGCGGGGTGACGGACCTCCGCCGCTCGGCCTCGTCCAGCTGGTGGAGACCCTCGGCGCCGCCGACCGGCTGGCCTGGCTCGAGGCGGAGGGGGCGACGAGCGGCGCCGAGCTCGGTGCGGACCCGCTGCTCCCGCTCCCGGCCAGTCCCGAGCAGGCCCGGGTGCTGGAACGGCTTCGCCACGACAACGGCGTCGTCGTCGAGGGCCCGCCCGGCACCGGCAAGACGCACACGATCGCCAACCTGGTCTGCGCCCTGCTGGCGGAGGGGCAACGGGTTCTGGTCACCAGCCAGAAGTCGCAAGCCCTGCGGGAGAAACTGCCCCCGGACCTGCAGCGGCTGTGCGTGTCGTTCACCGACACCGAGGAGGCACGCGGCGCTCCGGTCGACCAGGCCGAGAACGCGGGGGCGGGCCTGGACGGCCGGCCCGACCCGGTCTTCGACCCCGCCCCGGCCGGGGCTGAAGACGGAGCGGACGAGCTCGGCGGCATCGGCGTGGGTTCCCCCGAGCTCGCCGCGAGCGTGAGCGCCCTGGCCGCGGAGAAGGCCACCTATCACCCCGAGGCGCTCGACCGGCGGATCGCGCGGGCCGCCGCGCGTCGGCGGGAGGCGATCCGCGCCCGCGATGTCCTGGCGGACCGGGCCCGCGCCCTGCGGTTGGCCGAGCACACGGTGCATCCGGACAGCGAGGTGGCTCCGGGCTGGGGCGGGACGCGGGCGAGCATCGCGGCGCGGGTCCGGGCCGAGGCCGACGCGTCGCGGTGGCTGCCGCGGCCCGTGCCCCGGGCCACCGCGACCACCGCAGCCACCACGACGACGGGGTCCGGGCCTGTCGGGCCTGCGCCGGTTCCCCCGCCGTTGACCGGCGCCGAGGCACTGGAGCTCCACGCCCTGCTGCGATCCGGTCAGATGCGATCTGGTCAGGACGCCGGCGCGGACCGGTCCGCCAGCCCGGTGGTCGAGATGAGCCGGTTCCTACCCGCCGAGCGGTTCGCGGACCTGGTGGCCGCCGCCCGCGCGGCCGACGAGGCGGTCCGCCTTGCCCGCGCGGCCGTCCGTCCCGCGACCCGAGGTCTCCTCGACACGCTTGCCGCCGTCGATCCCGCGGTGGTCTCCCTCGATCCGCTACAGCAGGCGGTCGCCAGGCTCTCCCGCACGCTCGAGGAGCTCGACGGGCGCGGGCAGCGGTCGCACAGACGGCACTGGGTTCCGGCGGCCCTCGACGACGCCCTCGCCGGCCGGGACCGGGTCCTCTGGGCGAAGGTGGCCGCGGCCACGCCGATGATCGCCGAAGCGACACGGCACGTGACCGAACTCGGTCTGCACGCGGTCGCCCTTCCGACCTCCGCGTCCCCGGACGGCTCCGCCTCGGCCGCCGACGCCGGCTCCCCGGCGGATCCGGGCTTCGACCCCGCCGCTCTGCTCGCCCGGGGGGAGGCGCTGCGCGAGCACCTCGACGCCGGGGGCGAGCTGCGGCGCAGGTTCCGGCCGAAGGTCCAGAAGGAGGCGGACGCGCTGCTGACCCGGACGCTGGTGGACGGCGTCGCGCCGACCACCCCGGAGCTGCTCGATCTCGTGCTCGTCCGGCTCCGGGCGGAGGTCGCGGTCGAGGCCGCGACCCGCGGGTGGGCCCTGGTCGGGATCGCGCCGCGGCCCACCGATCCCTTCGAGGTACGCCTGTCCCGACTGGTTGAGGCGCAGGAGGCCGTCACCGAGATCCAGGCGGTCGTGACGGCGCGGGACCGGGTCGTGGCGATCCTGGAGGACATCGTGCCCGGCCGGGCACCGGCGGTGGACTCCGCCGAGCGCGTCCGGGATCTCGCGGCCGTCATGGCCGCGCTGCGCCCGATGGCAGCCGCCGCCGACGCCGAGCAGGCACTGGGGGAACTGCGGGAGGGCTACGCCGAGCTTGCCACCGCGGCGGGCGCGCCGTCCGAGGTCGCCGAGCTGGCCGGCGCGGTGGCGGCCCGCAATGTGGCCGCGTACACGCGGACCCGGGCCGCGCTCGCCACCACCATGGCTGCCCGGGAGGTGACGCTGCGCCGGGACGAGCTGCTCGGCCGGCTGCGCGCGGCGCATCCCGACCTCGCCGATCTTCTCGTCTCGACGGCCGGCGCGACCCGGCCCAATGGAGCGGAGATCTGGCCGGCCAGGCTCGCGGCGTTCACGACCGCCTGGTCCTGGGCGGTGGCCGCGAGCTGGCTGACCGCCACGGCCGCCGGCGCCGGCGCGGCTCCCGGCGGCCCGGCTGGACCACCTGTCGATCTGGACGCCGAGCTGGACGCGGCGGAGGACATGGTCGCCGCGGCCACCGCGGAGCTGGCCGGCGCCCGCGCGTGGAAACACTGCCTCGAACGGATGGGCGCCGAGCAATCGGCCGCGCTGCACGCCTATGCCGACGCGGTGGCGGCCAGCGGCACCTTCGGCGGCCGCCACGCCGAACGTTTCCGCCAGGCCGCCCGGGAGGCGATGGAGATCGCCCAGACGGCGGTGCCGGCCTGGGTCATGCCGATCCGGGAGGTGCTGTCGACGATCCCGGCGGTGCGCGACAGCTTCGACGTCGTGATCGTCGACGAAGGCAGTCAGGCCGGGCTCGACAGCCTGTTCCTGCTCTGGCTCGCCCCACGGGTGATCGTCGTGGGCGACGACCGGCAGTGCACGCCGCCGGTGGAGGTCACGGACGAGCTCGACCGGGTCTTCGACCGGCTGGAGGCCCTGCTGCCGGAGGTGCCGGCGTGGCTGCGCGTCGGGTTCACCCCCCGGTCGAGCCTGTTCACGCTGTTGCGGACCCGCTTCGGCGAGGTGATCCGGCTGCGGGAGCACTTCCGGTGCATGCCGGAAATCATCGAGTGGTCGTCGGCCATGTTCTACCGGGACGCGCCGCTGCTTCCCCTGCGCCAGTTCGGCGCCGACCGGCTGCCGCCGCTGGTCGCCCGGTTCGTTCCCCATGGTTTCACCACAGACGCGGGCCTCGGTCCACGCAATCCGGCCGAGGCCGATGCCCTGGTCGCGCAGGTGCTCTCCTGCGCCGAGGATCCCCGGTACGCCCGGCTCTCCTTCGGCGTCGTCGTCCCGCAGGGCACCGCGCAGGCGGCGCTGATCCGCGACCAGCTGGCCGACCGGATGTCCGCCGCCGAGCACCAGCGTCGACGGCTGCGGGTGGGCGTCCCCGCCGACTTCCAGGGCGACGAGCGCGACGTCGTCTTCCTGTCCCTGGTGGTGGCGCCCGACTCGCGCATCACCCCGCTGACCCGACTGGAGTACCAGCGGCGGTTCAACGTCGCGGCCTCCCGGGCCCGCGACCAGGTCTGGCTGTTCCACTCCGTACCGGTTACCGATCTTGACCCCCGCGATCTGCGGCACAACTATCTGAGCTACGTGCTGTCCACGACGCACCCGGCGACCGCCGGCCGCGGCGAGGAGCCCCCGGCGCTCGCCGAGGTGCCGGCCAACCGTCCGCATCCGGCCTTCGGATCCCTGTTCGAACAGCGGGTCTTCCGGGAGATCGCCGGCCGCGGCTACCTGGTCACCCCGCAGGTGGAGGTCAACGGTCGGCGGGTCGACCTGGTCGTCTCCGGCGGTCGGGCCCGGCTCGCCGTCGAGTGCGACGGGGACGTCGGCTCCGGTCCGGACGAGATCGCGCACGAGTTCGCCCGGGAGCGCGAGCTGCGCCGGGCGGGCTGGCGGTTCTGGCGGGTCCGCCAGCCCGAGTTCGACACCGACGCCGCGTTGGCCTCGTTGTGGCCGCGGCGGGCGAGGGCCGGCATCGCGCCCGTGAACACCGGGGCGCGACGACCGCGGGACGATGCCGCCATCGGCCTCCCCCGCGTCGAACACTCCACCGTCCGGGCGAGCGCCGACGAGGCGCTGCACCGGTGGCGGCCCATCGCCCTGTCCGATCTGGATGGCCTCGACGACGCACCGCCGGACGCCGATCCGCACGATCCGGCCCGTGATCCGGCCCCTGCCCCCCGGCGAGGCGCGGGCGCGGCCCTGGGCGCCGGTGGGGGCGACCGCTCCCCGCGGGCCGAACGGGTCGGTCAGGCCGGCGGCCCGGCCACCCCGCCCGGTTCGAACGGCGCCGGCAGGACGTCGGGACCGTGATCGTCGTGGGGATGCCTCGACGCCTGCTCCGGCGTCTTCTCCGCGGCGTGTCCCGGATCCGTCGGGTCCTCGGTCTCCGAGTCGCCCACGCCGGCGATCCGCACGAGTCCGGGTCGCGGCAGTCGCGGCTTCACGGTCGGCAGTTCGGTGAAATCCGCCCGGCGGATGCGGCAGAACGCGCTCTGGGTTCCGGTGCCGAGCTGGCACGCCCCGAAGTCGGCTGCGGCGGACAGGTAGGCAAGCGCCTCGGTCCGGTCGAGCCCGACCCGGCTCTGTAGGAAGACCACCGCCGACCGCGCCGCGCGGCGGACGGACTCGGCGAGGTCAACGTCGAGCCCCAGGGTGACCCAGGCCGTGTCGGTCTCGATGAACGGTTCCCGCAGCGCGCCGAGAACCGACCGGGCCGCCGTGTCACGCAGCACGGTCAGCCGCAGCGTCGCCCGCAGCGGGCCATCCAGGGCGGTGGCACCGATCTTCCCGTCTCCGAGGGCGTAATGCGGATCGCCGACGGCGAACAACGCGCCGCTCACCTGGACCGGCAGGAACAGCCGCGCGCCCGCGCCGAGTTCCCGGCAGTCCAGGGCGCCGCCGTGCGGACCGATCGAGGTGGAGGGGACGATCTCGATCGTAGTGTCCACGCCGACCGCCATGATTCCCAGGAACGGCGCCAACGGAAACCGGGGCCTGCTGCCGTTCACACTGGTCAGGGCGCCGAACAGACGGCCCCGCCGGCGCTCCACAGCGCAGAAGGTGGTAACGGTGCGGAAGCGTTGCCAATGGCGGGCGTCGGCGTCCGAGTCCGGTGGCCCCCCGCGGGGAACTCCCCGGCGAGCAGGCCCGCGCCATGGCGGGTCGAGACGATCCCATACCGTGCGCGGGGATGCAGCGAGACCATCTCAACCCGCAGCACGTCCCCCGGTTCCGCGCCCCGGACGAACACCGGTCCGGTGACGATGTGGGGGCCGTCCACCCCGAACCGGTGCGGGATACCCGAAGCGGCGATCGCCCGGGCGTCGGCCAGCACCTCCGACGGCGCGACCCCGAAACCGGCGAAGAAGGCGTCGGGATCGCGCCCCTGGTCGCAGAGGATCCCCTCCTGGCTGACCGTATCGAAGGTGACCGTGGCGCCGGAGTCGACACTGAGAACCGGCCTGGTCAGGGCGTTCGGCAGCTCACCCCATCTGATGGTCTCGGGGGTGGAGGGCAGGTAGTGCCTTCCCTCGATCCTTCCTCGGCCAGGCTGCAGCGCCACCCGGCCCTACCTGGACCGATGCCTGGTCAGCGGACCTCCGCTGGGCCGAATCGCCTGGGCGCGCGGCTGACCGGCCCCACGGATCACGGCAGGCCGCGGACGACATACACGCGGACAGGTCTGGCTTCGCACGCGCGTCAGATTTCCAGTGACATATGTCGGGAAGGTGACGCGGACGTTGCGATCACGGTCATTCCGCTGTTTCCGGGTACCCGGTGCGGTCAGGGCCGCGTCCACCCGTCGGTGCCGCCTCCGGCCGGGAGTCCCGGGTCCGGCCGGTCCGGCCGGTCGGTCGGTCGGTCCGGGGGTCGGCGGGGTCGGGAAACTCCGACGAGGATGAAATATCCAGATCAGTAGGGTATTGGAGGATATGGCGAGTGGGAAGTCACGGGAAACCCCCGGCGGGCGCAACGCTGCGCGATCTGGGTGAGTTCGGCTTGATCGAGGCTGTGACGGCGCGTTTCTCCCATGGACGGGACGTGCTGGTCGGCCCCGGGGACGATGCGGCGGTGCTGGCCGCCCCGGACGGTCGGGTGGTCGTCACCACCGACCTGCTGCTCGAAGGACGCCACTTCCGCCGGGACTGGTCGTCCGCGGTGGATGTCGGGCACAAGGCCGCCGCGCAGAACCTCGCCGACGTGGCGTCGATGGGGGCGAGGCCCACCGGCCTGTTCCTCGGATTCGCCGCACCCGGCGACCTCGCGGTCGACTGGGCCCTGGCGATGGCCGACGGAATGGCCGAGGAATGCGCGTATGCCGGTGCCTCCGTGTCCGGCGGGGACGTCAGCTCCGCGGATTCGATCATGCTCGGGGTGACCGCGCTCGGTGACCTGCAGGGCCGGCCGCCGGTCCTGCGCTCGGGCGCCCGGCCCGGTGACGCCGTGGTGCTCGCTGGTCGTCTCGGGTGGGCCCAGGCGGGGCTGGCCCTACTCACGGCGGGTTCGGCAGCCGGCGATTCCCGATGGGTCGACGACCCGCGATGGAAGGAGCTGATCGCGGCGCATCGCCGGCCCCGGCCACCCTACGCGCTCGGGCCGGTGCTCGCCGCCGCGGGCGCGCACGCCATGTGCGACGTCTCGGACGGTCTCGTGGCGGATCTCGGCCACATCGCCGTGGCATCGGGGGTGTCCATCAATCTCGCGCCGGAAGCCTTCCTGATCGACGAGGCGATGCGGTCGGCCGGGGCCGCCCTTGATGTGGACCCGTTGCGCTGGGTACTCGACGGCGGCGAGGATCACGCGCTGGTCGCCTGCCTTCCCCCAGGAGTGACCCCGCCGGCCGGGTGCGTAATGATCGGTTCGGTCCTGAGCGGCGCGGGACCGGTCGGCGCGGGGGTGACAGTGGACGGGGAGCGTCCCGTAGGCAGCGGCGGGTGGGACCACTACGGACAGTCCGCGACGGACGCACTCTGACCCCGGGCAAACCAAGGGACAACGACACCAAGGGAGAAAGGGCACCAAGGAGCAGAAACATCAAGAGGCAGATGCCGGCCCGCCAGGTCGCCTCACGGGCGTAGGTCGCTCGAAGCGACATTTATTGGGTCCGGGGGCCATGATGCGGGCCGGCGTCACCGAGCATAACCGACGGCCCGCCCGGGAGTATCCCCACCGTGCGGTGAACGATCGAACGATCTCGCTCTCGCCCTGATTGGCTGTAGCTGCCGGCCGTTCCCGGCGCCGGTCCGCGTATCCCGGAGAACACGCCGAGCAATCTACTCGTAACCGATCGGGGGACAGGTCGAACCAGGATGCCCAGAGCGGGTAGGATGGGCAGACGGTGGCGGAAAGGCCTTTCGGAGGCCGAGAAGCGAGACCGTGGATAGAGGCGAATGACCCCGTGACAGCACCAACGGTACCTGCGTCAGGACCTGACTTCGGACCCAACGAATGGCTGGTCTTCGAGATCTACCAGCAGTTTCTCGAAGATCCGCAGAGCGTATCGCCGGAGTGGCGCGAGTTCCTCTCCGATTACCGCCCCGGCACGCCGCCCGCCTCCGCGGGCGTAGCCGAACAGGCCGCCACGGCGGCCCCTAGCGGAGAGGTCTCGCCGGATGGTGAGGTCTCCCACACTACGCCTGTTCCGGTGAAGCCGAGCGAGGCCGTCCCGTCTGTTCCGGCCGCCGCGACCGCGCCGGTCCCGGCGTCGGCGCAGCCCGCCGGGCCCCCGAAGCAGGCGGCACCCGCCGACCGGCAGGTTCCGGGGGCGGCCACGCCGCTGCGCGGCGCCGCCGCCCGCGTGGTCAGCAACATGGAGACCTCGCTGCACGTCCCGACGGCGACCTCGGTGCGGGCGGTGCCGGCCAAGCTGCTCGCGGACAACCGCATCGTGATCAACCGGCACCTGGCCCGCTCCAGCGGCGGCAAGGCGTCCTTCACGCACATCATCGGCTACGCGATGGTCAAGGCGCTGGCCGCGCATCCCATCATGAACGCCTCCTACACGGAGGTGGGCGGCAAGCCGGCCATCGTCCAGCCGGAGCACATCAACCTGGGCCTCGCCATCGACCTGGTGACCCCGAAGGGCCGCCAGCTCGTCGTCGCCGCCGTCAAGAAGGCCGAGACGCTGGACTTCACCCAGTTCTGGCAGGCCTACGAGGACCTCGTGCGCCGGGCCCGGGCGAACAAGCTGACCACCGACGACTTCACCGGCGTCACCATCAGCCTGACCAACCCCGGCGGCATCGGCACCGTGCACTCGGTGCCCCGCCTGATGGAGGGCCAGGGCACGATCATCGGTGTCGGGGCGATGGAGTACCCGGCCGAGTTCTCCGGCGCGTCGGCGAACACCCTGGCGAAGCTCGCGATCTCCAAGATCATCACACTGACCAGCACCTACGACCACCGCATCATCCAGGGCGCCCAGTCGGGTGAGTACCTGCGCCGGATGCACCAGCTGCTCCTCGGCGAGGACCGCTTCTACGACGAGATCTTCCAGTCGCTACGGGTGCCCTACGAGCCCGTGCGCTGGGTCACCGACATGCCGGTCGTGCACGAGGGCGACCTCGACCACAACGCCCGGGTGCTGGAACTGATCCACGCCTACCGGGTGCGCGGCCACCTCATGGCGGACACGAACCCGCTCGAGTTCGCCATCCGCAGCCATCCCGATCTCGACATCATCAGCCACGGGCTGACCCTGTGGGACCTCGACCGCGAGTTCGCCGTCGGCGGCTTCGCCGGGCACCGGACGATGTCCCTGCGCGACGTCCTGGGGGTCCTGCGCGACTCGTACTGCCGTCGGATCGGCATCGAGTACATGCACATCCAGGAGCCGGACGAGCGCGCCTGGATCCAGGCCCGGGTCGAGCGGGCCGCGGAGCGGCCGGACCCGGCCGAGCAGCTGCACGTGCTGGAGCGGCTCGGGGCCGCGGAGGCGTTCGAATCGTTCTTGCAGACCAAGTACGTCGGCCAGCGCCGGTTCTCCCTCGAGGGCGCCGAGTCGACGATCCCCGCCCTCGACGAAGTTCTCTCGCGCGCCGCCGGCGCGGGGATGGACGAGGTCGTCATCGGCATGGCCCATCGCGGCCGGCTGAACGTGCTCGCCAACATCGTCGGCAAGTCCTACCGGCAGATCTTCGCCGAGTTCGAGGGCTACCTCGACCCGCAGACCGCACACGGCTCCGGCGACGTCAAGTACCACCTCGGCGCCGAGGGCGTCTACACCGGCCAGGACGGCCGCACGGTACCGGTCTCGGTGGTCGCGAACCCGTCGCACCTCGAGGCGGTCGACCCGGTCACCGAGGGCGTCGTCCGCGCCAAGCAGGACATCCTGGACAAGGGCTCGGCGGGTTTCACCGTCCTGCCGGTACTCGTCCACGGCGATGCCGCGTTCGCCGGTCAGGGGGTCGTCGCCGAGACCCTCAACCTGTCCCAGCTGCGCGGATACCGCACCGGCGGCACCGTGCACCTGGTCATCAACAACCAGGTCGGATTCACCACCTCGCCGGACTCCGGCCGGTCGTCGGTGTACGCCACCGACGTCGCCCGGATGGTCCAGGCACCGATCTTCCACGTGAACGGGGACGACCCGGAGGCGTGTGTCCGGGTCGCGGCGCTGGCGTTCGAGTACCGCCAGGCGTTCCACAAGGACGTCGTCATCGACCTGGTCTGCTACCGGCGGCGCGGGCACAACGAGATGGACGAGCCCTCGTTCACCCAGCCGTTGATGTACGACACCATCGCCAGCAAGCGTTCGGTGCGCAAGCTCTACACCGAGGCGCTGATCGGCCGCGGGGACATCACCCGCGAGGAGGCCGAGCAAGCGATGAAGAGCTACCGCGCGGAGCTCGAGAAGGCCTTCGCGCAGACCCGGGACACCACTCCGGCGGGCTCGTCGCCGCAGCCACGCATCATCACCACCCCGGAGGAGGCCGCCGCGGCGGCCGCGGTGAGCACCGCCGTGTCCGACGAGGCCGTGAAGAAGGTCATCGAGACCCAGGTCAACCTGCCGGAGGGCTTCACCGTCCATCCACGGCTGCGTCCCCAGGTCGAGCGGCGGGCCCAGATGGTGAAGACCGGCTCGATCGACTGGGCGCTGGCGGAGACCTTGGCCTTCGGAACGCTCCTACTCGACGGCCGCTCGGTGCGGCTGACCGGTCAGGACAGCCGGCGGGGCACCTTCGGCCAGCGGCACGCCGTGCTGGTCGACCGGCACAGCGCCGCGGACCACACCCCGCTGCGGACCCTGCGCTACGGCCTCGACGGCACCATCGTGAACGACGGTGTCGGCACCTTCTACGTCTACGACTCGCTGTTGAGCGAGTTCGCGGCGATGGGCTT
Source organism: Frankia sp. CcMO1 (assembly GCF_977945845.1). Lineage (NCBI taxonomy): Bacteria > Bacillati > Actinomycetota > Actinomycetes > Frankiales > Frankiaceae > Frankia > Frankia sp. CcMO1. The sequence continues at coordinate 987 of NZ_CDWTMG010000077.1, read as the reverse complement.
CGAGTACGGCTACGCGGTCGCCCGGCCGGACATGCTGGTGCTCTGGGAGGCGCAGTTCGGCGACTTCGCCAACGGCGCCCAGTCGATCATTGACGAGTTCATCACCGCCGGTGAGGCCAAGTGGGGCCAGCGGTCGGCAGTCACCCTGCTGCTGCCGCACGGCTACGAGGGTCAGGGTCCCGACCACTCCTCCGCCCGCATCGAGCGATTCCTGTCGCTGTGCGCGGACAACAACATGACGGTCTCCGCACCCTCGTCCCCCGCCAGCTACTTCCACCTGCTGCGCCGGCAGGCCCTCTCGCCGGTCCGGCGCCCGCTGGTGGTCTTCACCCCCAAGTCGATGCTGCGGCTGAAGGCCGCGACGTCCACCGTGGCGGAGCTGACCGGCAGCGGCTGGCAGCCGGTGATTGACGACGGGTCCGTCACGGACCCGTCGGCCGTGCGCCGGGTACTGCTCACGGGCGGCAAGGTCTACTACGATCTCGCCGCCGCCCGGGGGAAGCACGATGACGCCGAGCGGTTCGCCCTGCTGCGCGTCGAACAGCTCTACCCGACGCCCGGACCGGAGCTCGCGCAGGTCCTGGAGCGTTACCCGAACGTGACGGACATCGTCTGGCTCCAGGAGGAGCCAGCGAACCAGGGCGCCTACCCGCACATGGCCCTCAACCTGACCGAGTTCCTGCCCGGCGGCATCCGGCTGCGTCGCATCTCCCGGCGCGCCGCCGCGGCCCCGGCCTCGGGGTCGTCGAAGGTGCACGAGCGCGAGCAGCAGGCCCTGGTCGAGGCGGCGTTCGAGAACTGAGCGCGCGGCTGGCGGGGCGTGCCCGATCCGAGGACCGGGTCCCGCCCCGCCAGTGGTGTTCCCGCCCCGCCGTGCCCGGCAGCGCCACCGGCGTGCGGCGGCCGGTCCGGCTCGCCACCTGGCTGGCCCGCCCAGCCCCGCGTCAGGAGTCCCCGCATCGCACCAAAGAGGCTAGGCTTGTCTTC
>NZ_CDWTMG010000076.1:0-18474 GCF_977945845.1 Frankia sp. CcMO1 | reverse complement strand
GCGCAGCGTTGATTACGGAGAGTTTCTAGTACCTATCCGCCAAGGTCAGGAAACACCGAGCGAATCATCTCAGGCTCCCATCGGTGGAATTCTGCCGAGAATGTTTGGCACATCAGCGGCATCAGGCAGGGTGCCGAAGGCCAGTCCCCCCTCACCGGCGACTCTCGTGGCGCAGAACGCGTCGGCCACGGCGCCCGGGGCGTAGCGCACCAGCAAGGAGCCCTGCAGGACGACGGCAAGTCGCTCAACGATGCGCCGGGCGGCGAACTCCGCGTCCTCGGACCGGTCGAGGACACCGCGCAACCGGGCCCAGGCCGCGTCCAGCCTGCGGTCCGCGCCACGTGCCGCGTCGATCTCCATGGCGAAGGCGGCGAGGCTGGCCGGTTCCCGGGTGACCGCGCGCAGCACGTCGAGCGCGTTGACGTTGCCCGAGCCCTCCCAGATACCGTTCAGTGGCGCCTCGCGGTAGAGCCTCGGCATCCCGGACTCCTCCACGTAGCCGTTACCTCCCAGGCATTCGAGCGCCTCGGCGGCCAGCGCCGGGGAACGCTTGCACACCCAGTACTTCGCGACGGCGATCGCCAACCGTCTGAACGCTCGTTCCTGACGATCGCCACGGGCCGCCCGGTCAACCGCGCCCGCCACCCGAAGCACCAGGGTCGTCGCGGCCTCGGACTCCAGGGCAAGATCGGCGAGCACATTGCGCATCAGCGGAGCATCGATGAGTAGTCTCCCGAACGCGCGTCGGTGACGTACGTGGTGGGCGGCCGCCATGACGGCCGCACGCATCCCCGCCGCCGAGCCGAGGCTGGCGTCGAGCCGGGTCATCGCCACCATCTCGATGATGGCCCGGACCCCTGCGCCCTCCTCGCCGACCAGCCAACCGACCGTGTCGTCGAACTCCGGCTCGCCGCTGGCGTTACTACGGTTACCGAGCTTGTCCTTCAGCCGCGCGATGCGGAAGGTGTTGCGGGCGCCGTCCGGAAGCACCCGTGGCACCCAGAAGCAGGACAGGCCACCGGGGGCCTGGGCCAGGACCAGGAAGACGTCGTTCATCGGGGCGCTGGTGAACCACTTGTGCCCCCGCAGCCGATAGGTCCCGTCGCCCGCCGGCGTCGCCGTCGTCGTGTTAGCACGGACGTCCGAGCCACCCTGCTTCTCCGTCATGCCCATGCCCGCCAGCAGGCCGGCCTTGCCCTCGGGTGGGCGCAAACCCGGATCGTAGACGCGGCTGGTCAGCAACGGTTCGTAGCGGGCGGCGAGCTCCGGGGCGGCGCGCAGCGCCGGCACCACGGCGTAGGTCATCGACACCGGGCACAGATGGCCCTGCTCGACGGTGCCCCAGACCAGGATGTCCGCGGCGCGGGCGACATGGGCGCCGGGACGCGGGTCGGCCCACGGCGCCCCGGCCAGGCCCTCCCGTACCGCGACCTCCATCAGGGCGTGCCAGGAGGGATGGAAGTCCACCTCGTCGACGCGAAACCCATAACGATCATGAGTGCGCAGTTGCGGCGGGAACCTGTTCGCCTCGTCGGCCTGGCGGGCGGCCTCCTCGGTGCCGGCCAACCGACCGAGTCGATGCAGATCGTCCGCATGCCAGCCGGCCCCCTCCCGCGCGAGGGCCGCCAGTAGCGCCGGATCGGCCGCCGCATCGTGCCCCACAAGGGGCGGAGGCTGGTTCGTCACCTCATGGGTCCGGGACGAACACGTCCCGGGAACCGCCGTTGTCCGGTTGACGGTGGTCGGCGAGATCACCGGCCCTCCTCTCGGCCGGGCCGCACATCGGCCTCGACAGTGCCGCACATCGACAGTGCCGCACATCGACAGTGCCGCACATCGACCGGGCCGCGTTCGAGCGGGACCGTATCGAGCACGGCCCGTCGGCACTGGTGTGAAGCGTGCCACTCCTGGCCGCGTCGGACCAGTCGCATCGCGCGCTCTCGCCGGATCCACGGGCCGTGTGCTCGGTGGGGCCGTGTGCTCGGTGGGGCCGTGCGGATCACGGCCGTACCGAAGAAGATCCGCTCCCGCGGCGAAAGCCCACGGCGGACCAGAAACGATCCATGCCGGGTGCCCTGAACAGGTGGGCTGTTCCCGGCCGGCGTCCGGCTATTGCGCCCAAAGGTGTTTACACATTCGGTATCCAACGCCGGGACGATGTCGTCGCGCCCTGATGTCCGGGCGCCGGGCCGGATCGAGAACCGGGTAATCGACCGGTAGCCACGCCCAGGCGAAGAAATCCGCACGCTCCGGCCCACCAGAGGCGCGGTGAATCTCCGGACCGCCATCCGGGCGAGAATGCCGTTTCCCGTTAAGCCAGGCACCGGCGGAGCGGATCGGAAGCAGCCGACGCACCGCTCGACCAAGCCGCCCCGCGCCCTGTCCGACGCCTCGACGAGGAGCCGGCGAGGCGGGCAGGGGCGGTCACGCGCTCCTAATTCACCCGGCGGTCCCGCCGCCGCGAAGCTCCGCCGGCTCGAGCAACGCACGCGGTGACCAGATGATCATCTTCCGCGATACTCGATCGGGCTAGACCGGCCAGGTGTTACGGAGAGTATTGAATAATGCCGAAGGGAACGAGAAGCATGCGGGGGCCGGTCGCGGAAGGTACCAACATCACAGCTCCCCAACCCCGACCGACAGCACCTAGCGTTATATATAGTAACCCATAGTCGAGTTGATGTCGCCTGCCGACTGACCATCCAAGCCTTAAAGTATTCGGAACGACACTTCTAGTAGTCGAATCATCTTCGTTCGGCAATCTCCTCCATCCCACGGACGCGCCGGGTCACCCAGCCCAATACGCCGGTCCGTGTCGGCGCAAGCGGTGGAGTTCTGTCACGGGCAGCGGCCGGTGAAACTCGTGGCACAGATACTCGTATGCTCACCCACTACCGGGATGATTCGACGGCACGGAAAACAGAAAGTCTTCACTCACGGTAAGATCCGTCGAGTCCGGGCACGGTTGTCGGACGGGGCATATAGATGATCAGAGGTGGCCGAATCGGTGGGCGGCAAGCACCCGGACGAGTCACGGCCGCAATCAGAACCTCAGCGGCCCGGGCCGGATCGCGACTCCGGCGGCGATTCATCCACCCACTGATCGTCGGACTACTCACGGTTGCGGTCCTCGGTACCATGGCAATCTGGACAGGCTCCGATCTGCTGAGCCGGGAGAAGATAGACCGCCTCAACGAACGTTCCCAGCTGGTCGAGCGGCTCGCGCAGTGGGCGGCGATCGTCAACAACCCGGCGGCTATGCAGTCCGCGGCCGATCGGACGCCCTTCCAGCCCGGTGACCCCCTGGGGAACGAAGCCCTGCTCCCGCAGCTCCAGATCGCCCACTCCGGCGATGTCATCCGGGTGGTTGCGCTACTCGACACCGCGGGCCATACCACGGCCTCCTATCCACGGGGGAACTCCATAGTCCCCACCGACCTGGGGCAGGCCTGGTCCGCTTCCTGGTCCGGGGTTCCCGCCGTGTCCCCCGTCTTCGCCCTCCACGATGGCCGCGTCAGAGCAACGGTGGTTCCCGTCGGCCGTCCGCGGCCCTGGGCCGTCCTGGTCTCCGTGTCCACCGAGGAGTCCAACCTCCAGTTCACCAACGGGATCGCGGCCCTGCTCGGGGTCGGCCGGGGCAGCATGTCGACGGTCGGCCCGGACGGGGTACCAATCGCCTCCACCGAGCCGGGCATGCTGGGTCGGCAGGTCCTCTCGACCGCCGATCTCTCCCGCTCCCAAGCCCAGCGTGGCGGTGCGCGGATCTGGGAGACAACCGAGAACGGCAAGAGGATCACAAACATCACGGCGGTGCAGCCGACGACGGGGTACCTGACCTACTTCCGGCAGGCCACGGACTCGCTGAACGCCGACCTCCGGGCCCGACGGAACCAACGGAATCTGACGTTGCTGGCCTTCACGCTGACGTCGGTCCTAAGGAGTCGAAATGAAATAACTTGCGCGTTTCGAACCCTCCACAGGCCTGTAACCTGCGATGATGCTCTCGATCACGTATTTGTTACTTCATTACGTCCCCTAAGCATCATCTTCGTCGGCCTGCTGCGGGAGGCGGCGGCTCGGCGTTCCCGGGCCGGGCTGTGCGCGTTGTTCGCGGCGGCCCATGACATCGTGCTGACAACCGACCTCACCGGACGGCTCACGTTCATCAGCCCCGCGATCGTCCCGTTACTCGGCCATTCCCGGGAGGCCTGGCTCGGGCGCAGGGTCGCGGATCTGGTGCACCCGGACGACGCGCACCGGCTCGTACGATTGATCGAAAACCCCGCTGCCGGGTCCCTGCTCAACATTCGGATGACGGCGGCGAACGGCACACCCCGGTGGTTCGACGTCGCGACCCGCCGCCTGTCCACCCGGGACGGATCCGGCGAGGTGCTGATCACCTGCCATGCGGTCGGTAAACGGAAGCAGCTGTTGGACCAGCTCGGCTATCAGGCGCGCCATGATGTACTCACCGGGCTGTGTAACCGGACCGCCTTCGAGGAGCAGCTCGAGGATGCCCTCGCCGCGGCTGCGGGCGTCGCGGTCCTGTTCATCGACCTCGACAGCTTCAAGCCGGTCAACGACACCTTCGGCCACGCGGCCGGCGACCGGGTGCTGCAGGTCATCGGTGGACGGATCCGAACAGTGCTGGGCCCCGACGATGTCGCCGGGAGGTTCGGCGACGACGAGTTCGGGATCCTGCTGCGGCGCGCGAACGAAATCGCCGCTCGCACCATGGCCGGTCGGGTCATCCGCGCGGTACGGGAACCGATTCTCGTCGACGGCTACGAAGTCTGCGTCGCCGCAAGCATCGGAGTAGCGCTGGCCGTCAGCCGGCCCAGCCATTCCGGGCGGCTGCTGCGCGCCGCCGACGAGGCCATGTATAAGGCCAAGCAGGCTGGTCCGGGACGATATATGCCATGGCGGACCCCCTGGCGGCCGAGACCACCACGGTGGAGCCCGCGGTAACCAGGCCCACCGCCGTCCAGTGCACGCCGGCCGAGACCGCCACGCTCGAAGCGCCCGCACCGTCCGCGCCCGTGCTCCTCGCCACTGACGAGATCACGCCGCGATCCCCGGTCATCCGACCGCGCTCGATGTCCTTCCCAGCCTTACCCAGATCCCCAGGCCCGTCCAGATCCCCAGGCGCATCCGGATCGTCACCCGCGGGCCGGACCGGGCATCTGCTGTCTCCTCGACGCTGGCGGACAACCGTGCGCGAGCAGCTGGGGCGAGCCATCCCACTGCTCGTGCTGGGGACCGTCATCCTGGCCGCCACGGCGGTCACTCTGGAGATCGAAGATGCCAACCGGCGGCGAGACGAGGCCCAGCACATCGCCGAGGCTCACTCCCTCGTCCTCCGTCTGGCCGAGTATGTCGCGGACCTGGGCCAACCCGTGCGCCTGATCGACCCGATCTCCAGGCTTCCCTGGTCGCTGACCGAACCCGCCGTCGACCAGCGGGTGCTGGCCTCGGTCTCCCGGTCGGCGTTCGCGGGCCCCGACACCGTTCTGGCACTGGTCGATCTCGACGGCAGGCCGACGGCGGTCCAACCCACCGGCGCAACGATCCCGTTCCCCCCGCAGGACCGGATCTGGGCTCTCGCCCGCACCAGCGGAATCAACATCCCTGTTTTCCACCTGGGCGATCGGGTTCGGGCGTACAGCATCGTGCCGATCGTGCGGGACGGACGCAGCGCCGCGTTCCTGGTCATGGGTAGGCCGGGAGCCGGGATGCCGGGAGCCGAGATGGTCCGCATCTTTGGCGGCGGGGGCACCGGGACGAGCGGCACCGGAGAGGGCACCCGGATCGTCATCGTCGACGAGACCGGGCGCATCGCCCTGTCCGACGATCCGTCCGCGGTCGGGATCGCCATGACTGACGGCACGGAGCTGCGGTCAATCAGGCCAGGCCAGAGCCGGCGGGTGACGGTACGCAACGGCGGCGGTCACGTCGCCGTTGCCGCCGCGATCCCCGGCCATCCCACATGGGGGTACCTCATCCTGCAACAGGACGGCCCACTGCCGCGCGACCCGCGAGACAACCATGCCGTCGGCGATCTGCTGCTGCTCGGCATCGTGGCCGTCACGTTCTCAGGCCTGACAAAAATGATCTTCCGGGGAGAGCAGGCGGTCCGGCGCGACCGGGCGCGGCTGCAGACCCTGGTGCACGAGTCGCACGACATCATCGTCAACCTGGACCGTGCGGGCCGGCCGACCTTCATCAGCTCGGCGGTCGAGAGCCTGCTCGGCTACCCGGTCGAGGCCATGATCGGGCTGCCGCTCATCGACCTGGTCCATCCCGAGGACCAGGCGGCGACGCGGGCCTTCCTCGCGGACCGGCAGTGTGGTGGACCGGGGTCCCTTCTGGACGTCCGCATGCGGACGGTCAACGGCGGCCATCGCTGGTTCGACATCGAGGCCGGCGCCTGGCGGCCCGCGTCCGGGCCGGGCCGCTTCGACGGTGGTGTCCTGCTTACCTGCCACGAGATCAGCGAACGTCGTCAGTTGCAGGAGCAGCTACGGAAACGTGCCACCCACGACCCGTTGACCGGCCTGCCGAACAGGGCGGCGCTTACCGAATTCCTCGATCAACTGGCTCGGGAGCAGACTCCGTTCGCGGTTCTGCTCATCGATCTGGATGACTTCAAACCGATCAACGACACGTTCGGTCACCAGGTGGGCGACGATGTGCTGTGCACGGTCGCCACTCGGTTGGCCGACGTCCTCGCCCCGGGCCCGTCGGCGGCCAGCGCGGGACCGGTCGAGACGATCGGTCCCGCGATGATCGGCCCCGAGACGATCTGGCCGGAAGCACGTGCCGGGCAGGCGTTCTGACTCGGCGGTGACGAGTTCGTCATTGTGCTGCCCGGGGCCGACTCCCTGACGATGCGCCAGACCGAGCAGCGGGTGCGCGAGTTCATCGAGGCGCCCCTCACCGTGGCCGGCAACACCCTTGTGGTCAGAGCGACGATCGGCCTGGCGTCCTCGCAGGCCGTCGGGGGCGCCGGCTCGCACAGTCCCGAGAGCGTGGTCCGGCATGCCGATGCGGACATGTACGAGGCGAAGACGAGCGCCCGGGCCCGACGTTCCATCTCCCCCGCGGCGCGATGACTCCCGCAGCCTCCGCCAGCCTGGGACGCTGGGCGACGTCAGCCGGCAGAGCGGGGCGGATCCATGCTGAGGAGGTCGCCGGCGCGGTGCGATGGCTCTGCTCACCCGAGGCTTCCTACGTCACCGGAGCAATACTCGACGTGACCGGTGGGCGGTGACCATGTGCCACCGGGCACCGGTTATCGGGCACCGCCCCCCGCCAGCCGGTAAATAACCAGCGCCTCGGGGTGCTGTCGGGCGTGGCGGGCCACGGCTCGTCGGTAGGAGCCGGTGGCCCACCGCATGGTCCAGGTCACGCCGACTAGATCAAGCAGGGTTCCGAGGCGCCGGTTGAGATCTTCCCGGGCCTCCTCCTCGGCGATGCGGGCAGCGTTCATCACGGTCTCCACGCCAAACGCGCAGTGCATTCCCGCGGTCCACCGTGCCCAGCTCGACCATCGATCCGGGGCCGCGATGAGCACGAGGTGCGCGTCGAGCTTCGCGGCAAGGTCAGCGGCCAGCAGGACATCGGCCATATCCGACAAGTCTCCGATACGAAGACCGACGACGAGATGACGCTCCATCCGGACCTGCGAGTCCACTTCGGTACGCTCTGCCCGTTCCACGCTTCCTCCCGCGTTTCCTTTCTCCCGAGGCCCTCGGTCGCCCTGTCGACGTGCGCGGGATTGTCGCGCTTCACAGCCGGTGATGTCGAAGTGACCGACACATCGTCAGTACCCCCTCGACCCACAGATCACATGTTCCGGAACGCGTTTGTCGGCAGCCTGGTATGGCCGGCTGCCGGATAGGAGTCGAAATGAAATAACTTGCGCGTTTCGAACCCTCCACAGGCCTGTGACCTGCGATGATGCTCTCGATCACGTATTTGTTACTTCATTACGTCCCCATAATGCCGATGTTGCCGGATCAATGTTGGTCGTCGCCCGCCCGGTCGTACCGGTCGATTGTGACCGCGCCCACCGGAAAGGGGAAGGGTCTCGCCGTATTCGACGCACGCACATGCTCTCGGGACGGACCATCCGACAGATGCACAGCGCGCCGAACGCATCCGCGTACGGGAGGTGATTTGTCGGCACCTGGGCCCGGGACCTGCAAGGATGGCGGCGCGGGAAGCCCGGATCACTTGCCGGCCCGGGATAGGATCCATGATTAGGCGCGCGCCTCTTTATCGTAAAGGAGCATGCTATGTCCATATTGGACCGGTTCCGGGTGGACGGCCGGGTCGCCGTCGTCACCGGGGCGTCCTCCGGTCTCGGGGTGGACTTCGCCCGGGGCCTGGCCGAGGCCGGCGCGGACGTGGCCCTGGGCGCCCGCCGGACCGACCGGCTCACCACCACCGCCGAGCTCGTAGAGAAGGAGGGCCGCCGCGCCCTGCCGGTCGCCACCGACGTCGCCGACCCCGCCTCCTGCGAACACCTCGTCGCCGCCGCGATGGAGACCTTCGGCCGGGTCGACATCCTGGTCAACAACGCCGGGATCGGCACCGTCGTCCCCGCGCTCAAGGAGACCCCGCAGCAGTTCCGCTCCGTCATCGACGTCAACCTGGGCGGCTGCTATTGGATGGCGCAGGCGGCGGCGCGGGTCATGCGACCCGGCAGCAGCATCGTCAACATCTCCAGCGTCCTCGGCCTGACGACCGCCGGCCTGCCGCAGGCGGCCTACACGGCGAGCAAGGCCGCCCTCGTCGGCCTCACCCGCGATCTGGCCCAGCAATGGACCGGCCGGCGCGGCATCCGGGTGAATGCGCTGGCGCCGGGTTTCTTCCGCTCTGAGATGACCGACCAGTACCAGCCCGAGTACCTCGAGACCCAGTCGGCGAGGATCCTCCGCGGACGCATCGGTGAACCGGAGGAACTGACTGCGGCGCTTCTCTTCCTGGCCTCCGACGCCGGCAGTTTCGTCACGGGGCAGACCCTCGCCGTTGACGGCGGTTTCACCATCACCTGAGCCCTCCGTCCATATTGTCCGGCTCGCCGGAAACACCCGCCAATCAGGTCTCGAGCGGCATGAGTTCGGCGGCGAAGGCGTCGAAGAAATCCGGCCATCCGCCGGGCGTCGTGACCGGATGAAAGACGAACTTGCTCATCCCGGCGGCGAGATACTCGGCGATCAACGAGCGCGCCGCGTCCCGCCCGGCCGGAAGTAGCCGCTCCGGGATGACCTGCGGATAGCGCCGCCGCAACGCCGCGAACGCCTCGTCGAACACCTCCCCGCGGCGCCCGTCGGGTACGGGGCAGGAACGGCGGAACGCCATCGACCCGGCGACCCCCAGGAGATCAGACCCGGCGGCCGTCGATGCCGGGCACCGTCGCCAGCTCGTGGCGCAGTTCAGCCAGCACCCCGGCGACCAGCGGTTCCCGCAGGACGCCGCGGTGGTCCCCGCCGATCCGGCGGATCGCGGCGGGTCCGGTCAGGACGCCCCGCCAGGCCTCGATCTCGTCGTGGTCGTCGGCGAGCCAGACCGCCGTCCGGCCATCGTAGGTGCGGGGGCGGTAGGTCATCGTCAGGATGCGCCCCTGGTTGTAGAAGACGTCGTACTGGTGCATCCCCCGGAAGCGGACCACGCCGGCAAGCGGCAGCTCGACGAGCTGGCGCAGGCGGTCGACCATCACCCGCGGGGTCAGCGTAGGCCCGTCGTCGGCGGCGAGTGGGCCGATCCCCCGACCGGCGTCGGGCGGCGCCGGGGAGTCCGGATGCGCTCCCTCCAACTGACTGGTCGGCACGATCGTCCCGGATCGGGTCAGCCGCGAGGTACCCGGCAGGTAGGTGTCGATCAACGCCAGCAGGCCGACCTCGTGGCCCGCCTGCCGGAGAACCTGCGCGACCTCGAACGCGATCAGTCCGCCGAAGGAGTGCCCGGCCAGCAGGTAGGGACCCGTCGGCTGGAGAAGACGGATCTCCCCCACGTGCCGCCGGGCGGCGGCCGACACCGACCAGTCGGGGATGCCCCGCCGTTCCAGGGCGTGCGCCTGCATCCCGTAGACCCGCCGTTCGCCCGCGAAGTACCGGGCGAACGGGAGCAGACCGATCGCCGGCCCACCGGCCTCCGGGAAGCAGAACAACGGGGTGCCGGAACCGCCGGGCGTCAGCGGCATCACGGTGGGATGCCCGACGGACTCGCTCTGCCGGGCGGCCCACACCTCGGCGAACGCGGCGGGCGTCGGCGCCTGGACGACCACGGAGCTCGGCAGCCGGACCCCGAACTCGTCGCACAGGGTCGCCACCAGCTCCTGCGCGGTCGCCGCATCACCGCCAAGGGCGGTGAAGTCGTCATGCAGACCGACGGTCTCGAGGCCGAGCACGCGGGCCCACAACAGGGCCGCGGCCACCTGATACGGATCGGCCGCAGACATGCCCGGCAACGACATCACCCCACAGGACTAGGCGAAGAGCACATTGAACACCACCGGTCAAGATCATCGATACGCCGGCCGGGCGTTCGCGGGAACCCGTGATCGAGGCCCACGGCGGTGAGCCTGGTCCCGCCGGTCGGCCCACTCCCCGGTGGGGTGGCCGGTTCCCCGATGGGGTGACCCGTCCCCGTCGGGCATTGACGGCTCGGCGTCGGGCGCTCACCGTAGACGTGTGGGTGACGTGGGCAGACCGGAACGGATCGTCGAAGACGAGCCGATCAGCTTTCCCGACTCCGAGCCGCTGACCATCCCGGTCCCGGCCGCGCCGGAACCGGACCTGGAACCGGTTCCCGGGTGAGCCTGCTCGGCTGGCGGCAGTGGGCGGTGGACGCGCACGGCCAGCTACGCCCTGCCTGGACGCCGTGGTCGCCGTTTCCACCCGGGCTACTGCTCTGGCGCGCCGACGGCATGACCGAGGCACATTGCTTGCGCACCCGCCGGCCGGACCGGGACGTCGAGCCCGGCGAGCCCGGCGCGGGCCACGAACGGGTCCCGGACGAGCACTGCGCCTGCGGCCTGTACGCCTGGCGGGACCCGAGCATCCTGGCCGCCGCCCGCCCGCCCCGCTGGACCTCCCTGCCGTACGTCGTCGGAGTGGTCCGGCTCGGGGGGCGGGTCATCGTCGGTGAACGGGGCTATCGCGCGGAGCGTGGCTATCCCGTCGCCGTGCTTGACCGCGACGGCGTCGTCTCCGACGACTACGCCGTCGCGCGCTATCGCAGCTGCGCCGCGTTGGTGGCGGAATGGGCGGATCCGAGCGCCACGTCCCGCGGCCAGGACCGGGCAGCCGGGTAGTACCGCGCGCCGCACCAGAACGGCCCGGACAGCCGAACACCGGGAACCGCCGGAACCTCGAGAACGACCGCCGCCTCGAGAACGACCGCGACCGCCGGCCCGGGAAACCGGCGAGGGTTTCCGCACCCGGCCGAGGAACTCTCCCTCGGTGGGTATCTCTCCCCGTGTCGTATCGCGGGTAGACCGTTACCCCACACCGCCAAATAGTCACGCTATGTAGCCATGGAGGCAATCAGGGCGACTATGGTCGTGAACGCCCCGTACATCCCGTCCGCAGGGGGCGGATCGGGGTCGACGGGCACACGAGGGGGGCCGTCGTGACGCAATCCGAAACCGCAGGGACCGCCGGAGGTATCTCCGATCGCGGCACCGATCATGCCCCCGGCCACGGTGCACACCCGGCGCCGGCGATCCGGTCCTGGCGGATCCAGGTTCCTCCGCCGCTGTTGGTCGCGGTGGGATACCTGGCGGTGGCCGTCTGCATCTTCCACTCCGCCTGGGGGAATCTCGGGAACGTCTCCTACGGCGGCAACGACGCCATGCTGTTCGCCTGGTTCCTCGGCTGGACGCCGCACGCGCTCGCCGACGGGCTCAACCCGTTCCTGACGCACCACATCAACGTCCCCGACGGGGCCGCGACGTCCTGTGGAGCACACCCGTGCTCCTACTGGGCGCGCTGGCCGCACCGATCACGCTGCTGGGCGGCCCCGTGACCACGCTGACGGTGCTGCTGACCCTGGCGCCCGTGATCAGCGGATTCGCCCTGTTCTGGGTGCTGCGCCGATGGGTACGCCCGGGACCGGCGGCGCTGGCCGGCCTGCTGTACGGCTTCGGGCCGTACATGATCGGCGCGTCCTACGGTCATCTGCATCTGACCTTCGCACCGTTCCCGCCGGTTCTCCTGCTACTCCTCGACGATCTCGTGGTCCGCGGGCGGGGGCCGCGGCGCACCGGCGTCCTGCTCGGTCTGGCGATCACCGCCCAGGCGCTGATCGGCGAGGAGCTGCTCGCCACATCCGCGCTGGCAGCCACGTTCGGTCTTGTGATCCTCGCCGTACATCATCGCGATCGGATCCGATCGCGGCTACGACCGGCCCTGACCGGCCTCGCCACGGCCGGCGGAGTCGCCGCGGCCGCGCTCGCCTGGCCGCTGGGCACCCAGTTCCTGGGTGCCCAGCGGATCCACGGCTCGATCCAACCCGATGGAATCGCCGTGACGGATCTGCTGACCTTCGTCACGCCGACGCCGATGCAGGCCGTCGCCCCGGACGACGCGCTGCGCCACAGCCTCGGTTTCACGGGGAACGCGGTCGAGGTCAGCGGTTATCTGGGCGCTCCACTGATCGTCCTGATCATCGTGGTCGTCATGGTCGTCGTCACGACGGGTGGTGCGCGCCGGCCTCCGCTGGTCGGGGTGTTCGCTCCCCTCGGCGTGGTCATGGCCGTGCTCTCCCTCGGCGGTCACCTGCATGTCGACGGCCGGGACACCGGCGTTCCCCTCCCGTGGCTGCCCCTTCAGCACGTGCCGGTGCTCGGGAACGCGTTGCCCTCCCGCCTGGCGTTATACGTGATGATGTGCGCGGCCATCGTGGTGGCGACCGGGCTCGACCGGCTGCCGTCGAACCGGACGGCGCCCGCCGACCTGGACCCCGGACGGGGGATCCCCGCTCGGGCCCGGACCAGGACCGTCCGGGTGGGAGCCGGCGTGCTGACACTCTCTGCCCTGGTGGCACTCGTCCCCGCCCCGATGCTCACCACGTCGATGACGACGCCCGCGTTCTTCACTGGTGACGGGTGACCCTGATTCCGGAGGGTGCCACCGCACTCGTCGTCCCCTTTCCCCATCCCCAGAACGCCGAGGCCATGCTGTGGCAAGCCAGGGCGAACTTCCGGTTCGTCATCCCCGGCTGCTACTGCACCGTCCCCGGGCCCGACGGCCGGGCGGCGTTGCACAGCCCGCCGGACGCGCTGACGTCCGCCCTCATCGACATCGACAACGGCGCGACGACCGCCGCTGCCATGTCGGGATCGCCGCGGCTCCGGGCGGCCTACAAACGGCTGGCCCCGGACGCCGTCGTGCTGGGACCGGCGCGACGGACCGCCGAGCTACGCACGCTGCTGCGCGAACTCGTCGGCGTGGCTCCCCGCCGCGTCGGCGGAGTCGACCTGTGGCTTCCAGACCGGGAAGCCGGACGTTGACCTCGCCACCGGTGACCCCGTGTCGTCCACCGGACAAGCCCGAAGGCCCGCAGGGAATCGCACCCCGGAAGAGTTTCCGAGAAGCTGGCAGCCGGGCACTTTACCACCGCACCCCGGCCGTGAACCTGCTCTGCCGATTCCTCTACGATTTCCCGCATTCCGCGACCATGGTCGTCAGTGATCCACATCCCAGAGCGGAGGATGCGCGGTGTCGACGGACCAACCGGCCGGGTCCCGGCCGGAAAGGCTGACCCGACGGCAACGCCTCACCGTGGTGATCGGTGTGGTTCTCGCCGTCGCCGTCGTCACTTCGGTCGTTGCCACGTCCGATCGTTCCAGGGCGGCCGCCTGGCCGCCGGCGGGCCGATCCGCCTGTGCTTCGGTACAGATCTTCACCGGCAACGTCGGGTCACCCTATAATCAGTTTGCCCGGGTACTGCGGACCCGGTTGCAAGCCGCCCCGGAACACTTCGACGTGGACGTCGTGGAAACAGCGGGTTCCACGGAGAACATCTATGACCTGGAATCACCCGACAGCCGCGTCTGCGGGTTGGCGATCGCGCAGCTCAACACGACGGTCGACGCGGCGGAGGGGGTCAACCAGTTCGATCCGAACCGCGGTGGCCACCCGGTGGCGGGTCTGCGCACCCTCGGCCCCGTCCATCAGGACCTGCTGCACGTGATCGTGCGCGGCCCCACCAGCAGGTCGGATGACGTCGACATCACCCGCTTCGCCGATCTCTGCCATCGACCCATCGCCGCCGGCCGGCCGGGATCGGGGGTCCGGCAGATCAGCGAGGTGCTCCTGCGGGTGGCCCTGTCCGAGGACTGCCGCGGCGAGCTGGACGAATCCTCCATCGACGAGGCCCTGCGCCGCCTGTCCGCCGGGAAGGTGGACGCGGTGGTCTGGGCGGGCGAAGCCGGAACCCGGCAGATCAAGAACGCCATCGCCGGTGGCGCCCGGCTGCGCCTGCTCGACCTGTCCAGCTACCAGGACGGCATCACCGCCGACTGGGACCAGTTCTACCGGTCCCGCGGGCACTTCTTCGCCGGGCCGGTCTTCGGCACCGGAAGCCTCGGGCCCGACGACTACCGGGAGATCCCGCCGGTCCGGACCGTCACAATCCCCAACGGCCTGCTCGCCCATGCGGACGCCGATCCGGTACTGGTCAGGCGGGCGACCGCCGAACTGTTCCGGGATCCGCAGGACTACGCAGAGGCGCTGTGGGGCGACAACCCCGGGGGACGGACGGTCCCGGACGCGCTGTCCGTCTACGAAGGACCGCTTTTCTGCTATATACCGTTGCATCGGGCCGCCACGGAATACTACGTTCAGAGATTCCGACGCCCACCGGGCTGTGGTGCGACGTGACAGCGCCGCCAAAGGCAGCGCCGCCGGGGACAGTGCTGCCGGGGACAGGGACGCTCGAGGACCAGCCGTGCTAAGACCACTGAACGACACCGACCCGCGGGTGATAGGGCCCTATCGCCTGCACAATCGCATCGGCGCCGGCGGCATGGGCGTTGTTTACCTGGGATTCGGGCCGGACGACCAGCCCGTCGCGGTAAAGGTGCCGCACGAGGTGCATGCCAGTGACCCCGAGTGCCGTGCCCGCTTCCGTTCCGAGGTCTCGGCTGCCCGGGACGTGCAGGCCGACACCGTCGCCCGGGTGATCAGGGCCGAGGTGGACGGGCCGAAGCCCTGGCTCGCGACCGAATACGTGGCGGGCCCCACCCTGCACGCCGCCGTCCAGGAGAGCGGCCCGCTCACGGGCCGCTCTCTGGATGGGCTCGCGATCGGTCTCGCCACGGCCCTCGAGGCGATCCACACCGCCGGCGTGGTGCATCGCGACCTCAAACCGGCGAACATCGTGATGTCCTGGCCCAGTCCCAAGGTCATCGACTTCGGGGTGGCCCGGTCGGCCGACTACACCGGCTACACCCAGGCGGGCGAACTCGTCGGGACCGTGGCCTGGATGGCCCCCGAGCAGATCAACGGCCAGCAGGCGGGATCGGCCGCGGACGTCTTCGCCTGGGGATGCTGCGTGGTCTTCGCCGCGACTGGGCGACGTCCCTTCCGCGGCGAGGCGCCGGAGATCGTGGCACTGCACATCAGCTCGACCGAGCCGGAGCTCGACGGCGTGCCCGAGCGGCTGCTCGGTCCCGTTCGCCGCGCCCTGACGAAGAACCCCGGGCACCGGCCCTCCGCCGGCGAGCTCGTCCGCCTGCTCACCCAGCGGCTCTCCCCCAGGGAGACGGCCGACGCCAGCAACGGCGTCCCCCCGGTCACGGCCGCGGAACCGAACCGCGAGCAGACCCGGCCGACCCCGAATCCCGGCCCGCCGGCAACCCCTCCCCCCAAACCCTCACCCGTCCCGACGCCGCCATTTCCCCCAGCCGGGCCCGCGCGTCCTTCCCGTCCTTCACGTCCTTTCCGGTCCTCGTCACGGTCATCGGTCCTGACCGCGCTGCTCACCCTGACCGGTCTGGCCGCTGCGGCCGGGGTCTGGGCCGCTGGGACCGAGCGGACCGGCCATGCCGTCGTTGGACCGGTGGCCGCCACGATGATCGGCTTCATCTGCGGACAAATGACCTTCCTGAGTGACCGCCGGATCGGCGTCCTGACGACCGTGGCCGCGGCGGTGAGCGGGTCGGGGACCGGTCTGCTGCTCGCGCGCGTCCTGGATGTCGACGAGCCGAATCGGGTACTGCTGTCGGTTGCCGGCGCCCTGATCGTCGCCACGGCCTTCGCGGGCGCCATGGCGCCGTCCCGGCCGGCCCCGGGGGTCGGCCCGGAACCGACGGGCCGGGCGGGCCGGGCGAGTCGGGGGGGTCACACCGGCTCCTGGAACTGACCCACCCGGCCTCCCACCCGAACACCGGTGGGGAAGCCGGCACGGACACCGCCGAGGCGACCCTGCGCCCGCCCGGCGCCGCGGCCCCCGGCCAGCGCCTCGTGCCGGAACGCCCCGACCCGTCCTGACCGACCCGACCCCGGCCCAGCCCGGCCTCACCCGACCCGACCCCGGCCCGGAGTCACGCGGGTGCCCCGGTCCACGGGCTCCCGGCGAGCGGGCTGCCCGGCAGCGTCTCGATATTTCCGTCCACTTGGGAAGCTGTCCTGCGACAATGGAGGAAGCCAAGGGGGGTGTCGTGGCTACCGTTCCGGTAGGCAACCGTATGGTGGCGGGCCGATACCGACTCGTCGCGCGGCTGGGTGCGGGTGCGATGGGGACGGTGTGGCGTGCCTTCGACTCCGTGCTGGAGACCGAGGCAGCCCTCAAGGAGATCGAGTTCGCCGGCAGAGTCGCCGAGGCCGAACGCGCGGACCGGGTCGAACGCGCCCTGCGGGAGGCGCGCCACGCGGCCAAGCTTCGCAGCCATCCGCATGTCGTCACCATCCTCGACGTGCTCTTGGAGAACGGCCTGCCCTGGATCGTGATGGAGCTCGTGCCGTCTCGGTCCCTGTTCGAGGTGGTCCGGTCCGACGGGCCCCTGCCCGTCGCCGAGGTCGCCCGGATCGGGACCGCGGTGCTCGACGCCCTCGTCGCGGCACGGGCGCATGGCATCGTTCACCGTGACGTCAAGCCGTCGAACGTCCTGATCCGGACCGACGGACGGGTCGTGCTCACCGACTTCGGCATCGCCACCGGCGACGGCGACCCGACCCTCACCGTCACCGGTGTCCTCGGGACCCCCCTTTACATGGCGCCGGAGCGGCTGAACAACCAGCCCGCCACCTTCGAGGCGGACCTGTTCAGCCTGGGCGGCACGCTGTACTTCGCCGTCGATGGCCGGCCGCCGTTCGAGCGGGACACGTTCGCCGCGATGCTCGCGGCCATCCTGCTGCACCCGCCCGCCCCGGCGCACCGGGCCGGCGAGCTGGCCGCGGTGCTCGACGGCCTGTTGGAGAAGGACCCCGGCCGGCGGATGACCCCGGCCCGGGCGCGCGAGCTGCTCACCCGGGCGGCCCGGGCCGATCCGCCGCGTCGGGCGGCCCACGTTGACGAGCTGTCCTGGCATCCAGGGCCCACCGCCGGAGCGGCGCCCAGCCAGGTGTCCGGCGGGCACGTCGATCCCGACGCGCCGCAGACCGGCTATCCCGCCGCCCCGATGGAGCTCACCGCGGTGGAGCAGGACGGCGCGGTCCTGCTCCGATGGGAACCGTCGGCCACGCAGGGCGCCTCCTACCGGGTGTCGCGTGTTCTCGTCGATCCCACGGCCCCCGGCGGCCACCGCGAACGCAGCCTGGGCATCACCACGGCCACCGAGCTGTTCGACGCCGGCGTGCCCAGGGGCGTCCCGCACTGGCACGAGGTGGTCACCACGGTGTCCGGCGAATCCGGCCAGCTGCGGTCCGTACCGGTCCGTACCGGTCCGCACCCCGACCCGCACGCTCTTCCCGCCCGTCACGGCGCTGCGGGCAAGTATGATCGACGACGCGGTCGCGCTGTCCTGGCGTCCGGTTCCGGGGCAGGGCTGCGTCATCATCGAACGGACCTTCGCCGAGACCTCCCCGCTGTCGGGCGCGAAGCGCCGGTTCCGCGGATCCGACGGCTATTTCCTCGACCAGGACACCGCACCCGGCGCGATCTACCGCTACCAGGTGTGGGTCGCCGGGGCGGACGCCTCGGATAGTCTCGCCGCCCCGTCGGGTGCCGCGGAGGTGCTGGTGCGGGTCGTCACACGGCCGCGCGCGGTGGTGGATCTGGAGGCCCGTTCCACCCTGGGCGGCACCGTCCTGCGCTGGACGACCGTGCCCGGAGCGATCGTGCGGATCTACGTGACCGAGGTTCCCGAGCAGGCCGGGCTGGTCGGTACCGGCCCGTTCGGCCCGGCCGACCACGAGGTGGGCGTGGGCTCGCTGGAGGGCCGGGCCCGTCTTGTCGGGGAGAGCCGCCGCGGACGTCTCGTCGACCGCAACCCCGCCGGCATGGTGGTGTACACTTGTCTTC
>NZ_CDWTMG010000075.1:0-18658 GCF_977945845.1 Frankia sp. CcMO1 | reverse complement strand
GTCTGGCGGCGCTCGTCGCGATGGCCCGGACGCTTGCTCCCGGCGCCGCCCGCGGCCCGGTGCGGGCGGCCGTGGCCGGCGCCGCCGATCTGGTGGACGGGCTGCGGGTCACCGCCAGGCGGGTCGTCGCGTGTGAAAGGGCGGCCCGGGCGGTGACGCATCCCGCTCGACGAGCCGAGATCCTGGCGACGAGGAAGGACCTGGTGGCCGGAATGTCGGCGTCGGTGGCCACTCTGGACGACCTGCTGGCAGCGGCCAGCGAGGTCGTGGGCACGGTGGTCGCGTCCTCGCCGGACCTGGCCCGACTGACCCAGCAGATCGAGGCTCTGCGCAGTTATGCAGATGCTCTGCGTGAACTTTCCGGTTGATCGCGGATGTCGACGGTGATCCCGGGTGTCGGTTGCCAGCGAAGATTTCAGTAAGGACCTGCGCTGAGCTGGACAGGGAAATCTGGTGATGAAGGTGTCCAGACAGCGGCCGCTGAGGTGTTGACAGTGCGGACCGCCGTATTCGGCGCGGGCTCCGGTGCAGTCGTAGCTGGTGCGGGGTTTAGACGAATCCGCGATTCAGGAGGCTGCTCAGCCAGACGTGGTCAGCCAGACGTGGTCACCACGTTCTCGATGCTGGGGGCCGTCGGCGCGGTGACCGGTCAGGGCGTGGCGACCATGCGGACGTGGCGCTTGTCGATAACCACGCCGGTGGGCAGGGTCTCGTCGGCCGTTCCGGCAGGGTAGGCGGTGATGACGGGCTGGGCGGTGCGGTCGCGGTCGAAGCGGCGAATCTGCTCGACCAGCCGCTCGGCGAGCTGGGCGGCGGCGCCGAGTTCGTAGCGGCGTTCGCCGTCCGGGCCGGGATGGTCGACGGGGCGGGGCTTGGTGAGGTATGCCAGGGAGTCGCCCTCGACGATCGCGGGGGTGCGGTAGGTGAACGCGGGGCGGCAGACCCCGGACTCGATGGCCTCGTCTTCGGCGGCGATGCGGCAGGTGCCGGGTGAGGTGGCGGTCAGCCACAGCCAGATGTGGTCGAACGGCTCGTTGGCGACGACGGAGGCGCCGGACCACACGGTGGGCTCGAGTCCAGTGAACACCTCGTGCAGGGCGGCCGGGGCGATGTTCTGGTCGGCATCCCAGTACAGGTCCACGTTGTCAGTGATCGTGCCGGTCTGCTCGCCGGTCGACACGATACCGATCATGGGAATGAACCCGCAGAGCTGGCTGCTTTCCGCCCGGAGATGGGTGTCCTGACGGGCGAAGGCGACACTGCGGGCCTGGCCCCGCCAGTGCAGCGGGACCACGAGCGTACCGCCGGGGGCGAGCTGGTCGAACCAGGCCGGGGGCAGGTCCCACGGCCCGACCGTAACGATGATCTTGTCGTAGGGGGCGTGGTCCGCGTCGCCGATGGCGCCGTCGCCGGTGACGTCGGGGTGGATGTCGATGGTGGTGACACTGCCGCCGTCGCCGACGAGCTCGGCGAGCAGGGCGGCGTTGTATCCGGTCCCGGCCCCGATCTCCAGCACGCGGTCGCCGGGCTGCGGGTCGAGCTGGCCGAGCATCATCGCCACCACGGTCGGCACGGAGATGCAACTGGCGGGCCGGTCTGCGCCGGGCTTGATGGTGATCGCCTTGTTGGCGTACGCCTCCTCGACCGAGGCTGCGGGAACGAACCGGTGCCGGGGAACGGCCCGAAACGCCTGCTCGATGCGCTCGGAGCGCAGGTGACCAGCGGTGCGGATGTTGCTGATCATCTGCTTGCGCAGGTCCTCGGGGCGGGTGCTGGTGGCGTTGGTTATCCGGTTCCTTCCGTGTATGTACTTGCGGATACGGGCGAGTGCGTTGGTCCGGCCGTGGGCGGGACGGTGAGCAGGCAGACGTCCCATCCGGTGCCCGGCGGCAGATCGGTGAGCGCGATTCCGGCGTCGCCTTCCAGCATCCCCCTCACCTCCGATAGTTTTCGGGCCGCCTGGGTGCGGCGGTGACGCCAGCGGTGTTCCAACCGGGACAGGACCTCGGCGAATTCGCCGCCGGGTTCGGTGTCGGCGAGCATCCGGCGGGAGACGTGCACCAGCCCGGCCCAGCCGTGGCACAGCGAGTCGTCGCCGAGTTGGGCGAGTTGAGCCTCGTCGGTGAGACACGCGACGAGCGTGGCCCTGGCGTCGGCCACCCTGTTCGGGGTGTCCAGTGCCTGGGCGGTCAGGTGGCGGGCGCGGGCCAGGCCGGGGGCGCCGTAGCACCAGGACGGGCGTTGCGGACCCGGCTGGTCGGCGGCGGCGTTGACCCATTCGCGGGCGGAGATCATGCCGGGCCACCAGGGGCTGATCACCGAGCCGCAGCGCCAGGAGTTGAGGAACCAGTCGGTGAGTTCGATCGCGTCGGCCTGTCCGGGCACGGTGATGCCGCCGATCATGGCGGAGGACAGCAGCGCCAGCGGTCCGGCGATGCCGTGCGCCATGCCGAGGTTGGCGTGGCCGCCGGGCCACCACGGGTCGGGCTGGTCGGACGGCCCATTCGCGGTCCACCAGCCGGGCAGTGTGGCCCCGTCGACGGTGGTCCGGCCGGTCAGCCGGACCAGGTAGGTCAGTACGTCGCGTAGCAGGTCGCCGCCGGGGTGGCGCGGGTCGGCGTGGACGGCTTGAAGTAGGCAGACGCCGAGTCCGGTCAGCCCGTTGATCAGGTCGAACTCCCGCAGCGCGGGCAGTTCGTCGCGGTCGATCCGCTCGTGCGCTGCCTCCAGGCGGGTGCAAGTGATCGCGGCGATGTGCTCGTCGAGGGTGTGCAGTACGCCGGTGTAGACGGGCTGGCCGGCGGTGCGCAGCACGAACGCGACCGCCGGGGCGCCCCGGTACAGGCCGGCGCCTGTGTCCGCGGCCACGGGTTCGGCGGTCATGGCCTTGACCCATTGGTGGGCGGTGGCCCAGTCTCCGATCCCGGCGCGGGCATAGGCGATGTGCAGCAGCGCCAGCCCGGCGGCCCCGTCTGCCAGGGATTGACCCCAGCCGGGTGCGGGATGCTGCTCGGGCGGTGGCGTGTACGGGTCGGTGTAGGTCACCGGGCACCACCGCTACGGCGGGCTCGCCAGGTGAGCGCGGCTTGCCGGGCCAGGCGGCGGCAGGTGCGTTCGCTGTCCCGGTTGATGCCGACGGCCCGGTTGTGGTGCATGCGCAGCAGCGACTCCAGCACCACGTCGGTGTTCGCCTCCGGTGGCAGCGCCTTGTGGTAGCTGGCCAGCGCGTCGGCGCGGTTGTCCCACGCCGGCCCGATGTCGACGGTCCAGCCGGACAGCGACCACAGCCCGGCCGGGTCGGTGGCGAGCCGGGTCGCTCGCTCGGCCACCGCCCGGTCGATGGCCGCAGCGGCAGCCGGGGCCGGCCGGGCGGCCAGCCAGTCCATCGCCTCGTTGGGATCGCCGAAGAACCCGCTGACGATGCCTACCATGTTCGCCACCACCAGCCCGAGGTCGACCTCGGTGGTGGGCTGGTGCCGCAGCAGGGCGGCCATGGTGGCGGAGTCGGCGGCGAAGACGTTCTCCGCGGCGTCCAGTGCCTCGCCGTGCCCGTAGCGGCCGACTTCCGGGGAGTAGGTGTCGATCACCAGCCGCCCGGCCAGTCCTGCTTGGCGCATCCGCTGCGCCCACTCCCCGACCGCGTTCGAGTACTGCGCGTAACAGTCGGGGATAGTGCGCAGCCGCAGGCGCAGGTGGTCTGTCTCCTGTCGGCTGCGGTATCGCAGCCACCAGCACGCGGGTGTGTCGAGCGTGGCCAGCAGGCCGGGAAGCGCCTCGGCGACGATCTCGCCGATCCGTTCGGGATGGGTGAACAGCTTCGCCGAGAGCCAGGTGGCGTCCGGGGCGCCGGGCAGGTGCCCGTGCGTGTTCGTCACGGCGGGTAGGAGGCCGTGCAGCGGGCCGGGTGCAGCGGGGCAGGTGGTGACCAGGGGCAGCGCGATTTCGTGGGCGTGGCCGTCGATCCACCCGTAGTCGGCCGCCGGGGTGGCCGCGTACAGGATCGCCTGGCCGTGCCGTTTGAGGTGGGCGTGCAGGAGGGTGGCGTGGGCGGGCTCGTTGAGGGTGAGGCGCAGCGTGCGGTCCGCGTCGCGGAGCTCGACCACGTCAGGGCAGTCCCAGCGGCGCCGCCACCGGTCGAGTACCTGCCTCCACTGGCCAGGACCGGCCTGGCCGGGTGGGAAATCGTCGGGGGCAAGCCGCCACTGGGCCGGGGACAGGACGGTGCGCCGGTAGCGCACCCGTGGCAGGAACGGCAGCCGGACGCGCGGTCCCCAATCGAACTGGTACCAGGCGGCGGAGAACGCCCGTGGCAGATGCGCCAGGAACCGGGCCAGCGGCGGGGGCTGTTTGTCCAGTGCGAGCGCGTGGAACACCTGCGGCTCAACCACTTGACGACGCGAGATGCTGACCAGGTGCAGCCGGTCGCGGGTCGCGGTGATGGCCAGGTCGTCCATCGTGAGCAGGCTGTCGTCGCCGGGCTGGCGGTGTTCGCCCAGCGGGAGCACGTGGTCGAGGTAGGCCGGGACGCGGCAGACGTTCTCCGCGTGCGGGTACAGCGGCCCGAAGGACATCTGCACCCGCAGCGCCCCGGCGGTGGCGGCGGGCAATGCCCGGTACGCCCGCGCCAGGCCGGACCCGGTGGCCGTCGGGGTGAACCGGCTGGTGAGGGTGCCGGCGGAGCGGGCGGGCGCGACGGTGAGCAGGAAGTCGCCCCGATCCAGCGATTGGGTGGTGGCGGCGTGGATGCGGGCGGACAACTCCACGTGCGGCGGGATGTACCGGTCGTCGAACGTTTCGCCGGTCAGCTCGCCGATCACGTCGTCGGTCAGGATGATCTCGCGGGTGCCGTCGGCCATCGCCTGCCAGGCCAGCACCAGCAGCCGCTCGTCGCGCTCGGAGATCCCCGGTGGCGGCGTGGGCAGCACGCTCCCGCGATACCCCACCGGATACCCCAGGCCGGCATCCGGGTCCAGCACCTCGGCCAGCGGCACCATCGTGCCCGTGCCGTACTTGTCGACGAAGGCAGAGTGGTAGTCACGCCAGGTTGCTTCGCCGGTCGGCTGCCGCGTCACGCGCAGCAGCGCGCTGGCGGCCCGCTCCATCTCCTGGGCGACCTGGTTGGGCAGCCGAACCGCGCAGTCGAGCAGCAGGTCCACCGCGAGCGGGGTGCGGCCATCCGGCGAGAGTTGCCTCATCCGGCGGGTGACTGTCGCGCGGATACGGCTCTGCTCGGCCCGCGTGGTCACCTCGTGATTGTGGTGGCGCAACTCGGCCAGGATGGTGTCGAGGTCACCAACCAGGGGCGCGATGTCCGAGATGGAGACGGCGTCGGCGTCGCGCAGCCGGTCCATGAGGTAGGCGAACGGGTCGGTGACGGTGAACGGGGCACGCAGGCTAGTCAGCAGGTAGCCCTGCCAGACGAGTTCGGTGAGCATGCCCCGCAGGGTGGGTCGGGAGGCGGTGAAGTCCTCGGCCAGCATGTCGATCAGCGCCCCGAACCGGACCGGCGTCGCCGCTAGGTCGTGGACGGCCGCGACCGCGCGGGTGTAGCGGATGGTCACCCTGTTCGGCCCTTGCGGTACTTCGAGTCGCCCGCCGCGGCGGACAGCGAGGTCGGTGACCACCACATCGAGCTGTTCCAGCAGTTCGGGGCACCGTTCGACCCGAGCGATGATGTCGGCCAGCCACCCGGTGTTGACACGAGCCACGCCCCGATGCTCCTCGCCCCAGTCCGCCTGGGCCGTCCTTCCCAAGACCACCGGCGCCACACCGGCGAACAGACCGAACGGGGTGGGGCGGCCGATGCTGCGCAACAGGTACCGCGCGGTGGACAGGGTGGCGCTGCGGATTTGCTTGTCGCTCACGACATGCCCGGCGCGGATGGCGTCGACGCCTTCCCCCAGGGACGGGCTGGCCTGGCGCACGGCACCGGCGAGATCGGGCCGGGACCACATCTCCTCCAGCCAACGCCGGCATCCGCCGATGTCGGTCAGGTCGGGCCAGGAGTCCACGGTGTCGGTCAGCGGAGTTGCTGCGGCCCGCAGCAACGCGACGTCGACGTGTCGGTAGAGCGGCTTTCTGTCGCTGGCACGCATCGGGTCCTCCAAGGGCTGTCGAGATCGGGCGAGTGGGGCAGCGCCGGGGCCGGAGGACGTCGCCCCCGGCCCCGGTGCCGCGCATCCGGGCAGCGGATCTCACACGCCGCCGGTGACGCACGCGGACGCGCAGGTGGGGTCACAGCCGTCGTCGGTGTGGCCCTTGCAACCGGCCAGCGGATGGCCGGGCGGAACGTCGGTGATGATCTGCACGTCGAGGGCGAACGGGTCCTCGGTGGCTGGGGGCGGCGTGGTCGGGGTCTCGGTGGCGAGGGTTGCGGTCATGGTGAACCTTTCGTTGTTGACGGGTGGATCTTCTTTAACCTGGCGGTGGAGGCATTGCGGGGCAAGGACTTCCAGGCCAGGAACCTGTTGCGTGCTCGTCCGGCGGGTCGGCTGACTGCGGCCGGCCGGGGAGCGGATGCTGGCGCGCAGCAGCGGGCTGTCCGTGCGCCGGTGTGCCCAGTCGCCGTTGGCGGTGCACACGTACAGCAGGCGTGTGTGCTGGTCCGAGCACGGCCAGACTCCGATGACCGAGGACAGTTCGCCGCGGCCAGGGAGCACCATGAGGTCGTTGAGGTGGATCTGGCCGGCGGGCAGCGGGGTTGTCTTCTCGGCCGGTGCCTCGGGCGCCGGGAGCGGCCTGCCGATGCTTTCCGGCCTGTGCGGCAGCGGGGGCGCTGGGGATGGCGGGAACGGCGGGTAAGAGGTGGCCATCGCCAGCACACAGCAGTCCGGGCACAGGTGCTCTGGCATCGGCGGGCGCCGCTCCCACACGTCGTCCACCGGCAGCCCGCACAACCCGGAGGCGGGCTGGGCGGGATGCACCACGTGGGCGCGGCCGGCACAGAAGGTGCCGCCGGGCCAGTTGGTGCCCCACCACCATCCCGCTGCCGGTCCCGTGGGCCGCGCCGTCGTCCGTTCCTCCATCAGCGACCGCACCCCGATCACGCCCGCGGGCCACGAGCAAGCACCTCGCCGACCGCCGCCGGTGGGGAAGATCATCAGCGGGCGTCCGGCGGGCGGCACCGGGATGGAAACCCGGTGGCCCGACCCAGGTCGGGGCTCCGAGTCGGGCCATCGGGCGCTTGCGTCGGCCGCCGCCGTCCCCATCGTTGACGAGTCCGGCCCCACCCGCGCAGCGGCGCGGACCAGCGGGGATCGGCTTAGGTGGGGCCTGGTCGGTCATCGTCAGCGGCGTGGCCATGTCCATCACCATCCCGGTCCGCACCGGCCTTTCCGATCCCCAGCGGTGCTAGCCCCACTGGGGCTTGACATCGCGGGCTCGACACGACCGACTGGTAAGAGCGGGGGTTTACGCTGTGAACCTGCGCGAACACCGTTCGGGAGCGGAAGGCGAGCCATGACTGGTCCAGGACGACAACGCTGTCGGTTCTGCGGCACCGTGCTGGCCACCGCCACCGACCGGATGTGCGGCTCGTGCACCCGCGCCGCGGGGTTCCGCAAGCCGATCCCGGACGGGTTCTACGAGGACGCGGACCTGCGCGCCGCGCTGGCCCGCTACGACTTCGGCGCGGTGTTCGCCGCAGTCCGTCAGCACACCGGGCTGTCCCAGCTCCAGCTCGCTGACCTGCTGGATCTGTCCCAGTCCCGGGTTTCGGTTGTGGAGCGGGGTGAGCGTCGGCTGACCCACGTCAAGCTGGCTGCCCGTCTGGCCACCCGCCTGCGCATCCCACCGCGATTGCTCGGCTTCCCGGCCGAGGACCCGGGTAGCGTGGTGGCACAGGAGGAGGTGAGCTGGTTGGAGCGCAGGGACTTCGCTCACCCTGGTCACAGCCGCCACGTTGGGATCGAGCCTGCGCGCGCTACTGCCCGGTGAGGTCGAACCGGTGAGCAGGCCCCGCATCGGCGCCGCGGATGTCGACGCGATCGAGGCGATCACCGACGGATTCCGCCGCTCGGACTTCGCCCACGGCGGCGGGCTGTGCCGCGCTGCGGCCATCACGCAACTGCACCAGGTGCGCCGGCTGGAGGACGCCGTCTGCGCACCGGAGGTCCGAACTCGGCTGCTGGTCGCGGTCGCCGAGCTGGCCAGCATGGCCGGGTGGATGGCTTACGACGTCGAGGACCACGACGCCGCACGCCGTCTGTGGACCTACGCCTTGGACACCGCCCGCCGTGCCGACGACCACCCCTGCGCCCCGGACCTCGCCGTAGACGTGCTGCTGGACATGGCACACCAGGCCCTGCACCTGCACGGCCTCGACCCGACCAAACACGCCGATCGCGCGGGTGAGGCGCTGCGCCTGGTCCAGCTTGCCTCGGCCACGGCCGCCAACCGCAGCCACCCGGTCAGCACGATCACTCAGGGCTACATCTCCGCCGTGCTCGGGTGGTGCCGTGCCGCCCTCGGTGAGCCCGAACCCACCCGCCGCGCCATCGGGAACGCCCAGGACACCTACGCTGCCGCCGACCCGGCCACGACCCCGCCGTGGGCGTGGTTCGTCAACGAGGCGGAGATCACCGCCCAGCAGGGGCACTCGCTGTACCTGCTGTCGCTGACCCGCCCGGAGTTCGCGCCCGAGGCCATCGAGAAGCTGACCACGGCGGCCACCGGCTACGGCGCGGAGTACGAACGCAGCCGCGCGGTGATCCTGCCCCCGCTGGCCTCGGTGCAGTTCCAGGCCGGCGATCTCGACGCCGCAGTGGCCACCGGCTACGCCGCGGTGGACGCGATCACGGGGCTGTCCTCCACCCGCGGCTACGCCCGGCTGCGTGTGCTGGACACCGTGGCCGCCCCGCACAACAGGCAGCCCGAGGTCGTCGACCTGCGCGAGCACATCCGCAGGGCGCTGGCTACCACGGCGGCGTAGCCGTCGATGGCCCTGCCCGCACGCCAGGACTCCGGACTGCCCGGCCTGCCGGTGCTGCGCGATGCCTGGCGGGTCTTCGGGGTCGACCCCCACTGGCGCGGAGCTGCTGCATCACCGCTCCAACGCGGTGTACCCGCTGCCCCGCGACCACCTCGTCGTCCGGCTGGCCCCGGACACACCAGTGCGCCGCCGCGCCCAGACCTGAATCGACCTCACCCGGTGGCTGGCCACCCAGCCCGAGCCGATCGCGCTACCACCGGCACCCGGCGAACAACCGGGCATCGCCACCGGGGCGGTCGCCACCTTCTGGACCCACCGGCCCACCACCCCGACACCCACGCAGTCGCACCTGAACGGCTCCCGCTCCGGGCCTGCACCGCGCCGTGCCGTCACCAAACCGGGTCAGCTACTAAAACCTTTGGCTTCCTATTGAAATCTATACCGAAAATAGGATGTCCTACTAAAATCTTCGATGGCACCCGACAGCGGGGACGGGCTGTCGTACCTCGTGTCGTGTATCAGGTGTCGTGTACCAGACCGGGTAGCGCCATCGGGTAGGTCGTCGAGACGTTCCGCCCAGTTCCTTCGTGTACCCACAGTGACCGGCGGCGAGTGGCTCCATGAGGGCTTACGAAGCAGAACGTCATTCTCTCGCCCGTTTTGGCGGTGTACTGACCGGTTGATGGCGCCAATGCGGCTCGCGATAAGCTCGGATCACAGCCGGGCGATAACACGGTGCGTATCGATCGGGCGGGCACGCCGCCCACCGGGATATGCCGCTGCTGGCTCACGTGAGAGCGGATGGTAATGTCCGCCTTGTCCTAGTCCGCTGTTCTGGCAAGCAGCGGGTCCAACTGACCAAGGCACATCGCGATTCTCGGTGCTGGCGCGCTCCGGGAAGGTAGGCGATCGTGCTGGGGGGTGGCGCGGTCTGAGCATGACAGGTGGAGCAAGCCGTGACATGCCCTGCCGGGGACACGCCCTCGGTTGATTTTGTATCCGCTGCGCCCGTGGTCGAGCTGGACCGGCCATACAGCCAGCAGCGATGGTCGCTGATGCTCCCGCATCGTGATCGGCTCATCCACATAGCCCGTAGGCGGTTGCCGAGCAAGGCCGACGCGGAGGACTGTGTACACGAGGCATTCATCCGCGCCGCCGGATTTCGGGATCTCGACGCGAGCCGGGTCGGGCAGTTTCTGACGACGACGGTGCTACGTCTGTGTATTGATCATCATAGAGCTCGTCAGCGCGCGGAGCGGGCGGTCGTACGCGGCTATCTGCAGCCGTGGGAGCCGGCCCCGGACGACGCCGTCTGCGACCGTGCGGAAGCCCGCTGGCTGCTGGCCCGGGCCGGGGCACTGCAGGGCCGGGAGCGTGAGGTGATCATGGCTCGGGCGGCCGGGAAGAGTACCCGGGAGGCGGCCGTGGATCTGGAGATCAGTCTCAAGGCTGCCGAGGGAGCGTTCACCCGCGGACGTGCCCGTCTCATTTCCTTCTCTCGGAACTGATGCTCTCGGAACTGATGCTCCGCAGCCGCAGGCCCCGCGGGGTCGGGTGGAAACCGGCGCGCTCCAGGGCGGCACCCAGGGTGCTGCCGACGATCGTCTGGCCGTCCGCCTTCTCCACCGTGAGCCTGCCGAGCCGGCCGTCCCGCACGGCGCGGGCCAACGCCTCCACCGCCGGGGCCACCCGATGGTCGTTCTCGGTCCATGACAGCAGGGAACGGCCCCCGCGTTCCACGTAGAGGATGAGTTCCCCGTCGATGATGACGACCATCGCGCCCGCCTTGCGCCCCGGCCGGTGGCCGGCGGCGCCGTCCGCGTCATCCCCCGGTCGGGTCGGCCAGGGCAGCGCGGCACCGAACGGGTTGGCCGGATCGGCCGCGGCCAGGACGACGGCCTGCGCGGACGATGAGCTCGGTGGGCCGGCCGCCGGCTGCGCCCAGGCCGGGGCGGCCTCGGCGTCCCGCTGTGCCGCGGCGATGGAGCGCAGCCGATCGACCGCTCCCGGGACGGCGAACTGGGCCGCGCCCAGGGACTCGACGAAGTAGCCCCGGCGGGCGCGGCCGGCGTCCTCGAAGGCGCTGAGGACCCGGTAGACCCCGGCGAACCCGCCCGGGTGCCGCTCGCTGGTCACCGCGCCGCGGGTGACGATGCCGTGGCGCTCGAGCAGCGCCTCGGCCAGCGCGTGGGCGCGCCGGGTCGGATCGGTGTCCCGCTCGGGCAGCAGCGACCAGCGGCCGGCGGGGGGCCGGTCCGCCGCGGCATCGCCGGCCGTCCGTACCGTGCCGCCCGGGGACGGGGGACGGCGGCGGAACCCAGCAGGGCGCGCGGCGGGGCGAGGGTGTCGTTGGTCACCCGCCCCGCCCAGACGAGATCCCAGAGCGCGGTGGCGAGCGCCGTGTCGTCGAGCGAGCCCATCCGGTCGGACAGCGCCCGGAAGAACAGGGCCGCCCCGCCGGTGAGCGCGTCGAGAATCGCGGTGTGCAGTGGACCCGAGGCGATCTCCGGGTCGGGCGGAGGCAGCAGCAGGGGCGCGGTGTCGGCGAGGACCAGGGTCAACCAGCCGCCGTCCCCGGGCAGCCCGCCGGCGCCCGCCCAGTGCACCTCGCCGGCGGAGCACAGCTCGTCGAGCATCGCCGGTGAGTAGTCGGCGACGCGGGCCGGGAGGACGAGCTGTTCCCACGCGCTCGCCGGGATCAGCGCGCCCTGCAGCTGCTCGACGGCGCGCAGCACGCCGTCCACCCCCCGGCCACGTCCGCTGGTGACCGACTGCCAGGCCGGTAGGAAGGCACCGAGGACCCGGGGCGGCACCGCCTCGACCTCCTTGCGCAGGGCGGCCAGGCTGCGTCGTCGCAGCGCGCGCAGCACGCCCGCGTCGCACCACTGCTCACCGCCGCGGTCGGGATGCAGCTCGCCGCGGACGAGGCGGCCGCCGCGGACCAGCCCGTCCAGGACACCGGCGACCACCGCCGTGCCCAGCCCCAGCCGGGCAGCCGGTTCCTCGGTGTCGAACGGTCCGTGGGTACGGGCATAGCGGGAGATCAGGTCTCCGAGAGGGTCACGCACCGGTTCGGTGAAGGCGTCGGGAACTCCCACCGGCAGCGGTACGCCCAGGGCGTCGCGCAGCCGGCCGGCGTCCTCGATCGCGACCCACCGCTCCTCGCCGGCGATACGGACCCGCAGGGCCCGGCGGGTCTGTTCGAGCTCGGCGAGCCAGCCCAGGGTGGCACCCCGGGCGACCGCCTCCGCGGTGGTGAGGTCGCCGAGCATGCGCAGCAGGTCGGCCACCCCCTCGACATCGCGGGCGTGGCGGTCCGGGGCGAGCCGCGCGAGCTCCGTGGCGACCTGCGCGAGCGCCGCGGGATCGATCAGCTCCCGCAGGTCCGCCTCGCCGAGGAGTTCGGCCAGCAGGGAGCTGTCCAGTGACAGCACCTGCGCCCGGCGTTCGGCCAGCGGCGCGTCCCCGTCGTACATGAAGGCGGCGACGTAGCCGAACAGCAGGGCGGAGGCGAACGGAGACGGGGACGGCGTCTCCACCTCCACCACCCGCAGCGTGCGGGCCGACACCTCGCGCATCAGCTCCGCGAGCGCCGGAACGTCGAACACGTCCTGCAGGCACTCCCGCATGGTCTCCAGCACGACGGGGAAGCTGGCGAACGTCGCGGCGACGGACAGCAGCTGTGCGCTGCGCTGGCGCTGCTGCCACAGCGGGGTCCGTCGCCCCGGGGTCCGGCGGGGCAGCAGCAGGGCCCGCCCGGCACACTCGCGGAACCGGCTGGCGAACAGGGCGCTGCTCCCGATCTCCGCCCGCACGATCGCGTCCGGCTCGAACAGCGCGAGATCGGCGCCGGGCGGCTCGGCGGCATCCGGGATCCGGGCGACGATGCCGTCGTCGGTGTGCATGATCTGGACGTCGACCCCGTACCGCTCGCGCAGCCGGGCGCCCTGGGCGAGCGCCCAGGGTGCGTTCACCGGAGCACCGAACGGGGAGTGCACCGCCAGGCGCCAGTCGCCGATCTCGTCCCGGAAACGCTCCACGACGATCGTCCGATCGTCACCGAGACGGCCGCCTTCTGCTCGTCGAGGTAGCGCAGCAGGTTGGCGGTGGCCCGATCGTCGAGGCCGGCGGCCCGGACGCGGTCGGCCGCCGCCTGCGCCGGCAACCTGGTGATCTCGCGCAGGAACGCGCCGAGCGCGCGGCCGAGTTCGGCGGGTCGGCCTGGGGCGTCGCCATGCCAGAAGGGGAGCCGACCGGGCCGTCCCGGAGCCGGCGTCACCAGGACCCGGTCGGCGGTGATCTCCTCGATGCGCCAGCCGGATGAGCCGAGGAGCACCACGTCGCCGACCCGCGACTCGTAGACCATCTCCTCGTCGAGTTCCCCGACCCGGCTGGAGCGCTCCCCGACGAGGAAGACGCCGAACATGCCCCGGTCGGGAATGGTGCCTCCGCTGGTCACGGCGAGCCGCTGGGCGCCCGGGCGGGCGGTGAGGATCCCGGTGACGCGGTCCCAGGTGATGCGGGGGCGCAGCTCGGCGAACGCGTCGGAGGGGTAGCGGCCGGCGAGCATGTCCAGGACCGCCTCGAAGGCGGAGGCCGGCAGCGTCGCGAACGTCGCGGTGCGTCGGACCAGCGCGCCGAGCTCGTCGACGTGCCAGTCCTCCATCGCCGTCATTGCCACGATCTGCTGGGCCAGCACGTCGAGGGGGTTGCGCGGGTACCGCAGCCGCTCGATCGCCCCCGAGCGCATCCGCTCGGCGACCATGGCGCATTCGAGCAGGTCGCTGCGATGCTTCGGGATGATGACGCCGCGACTGGTGGCGCCGACCTGGTGGCCCGCGCGGCCGGTGCGCTGCATCCCGGCGGCGACGCTTGGCGGGGACCCGATCTGCACGACCAGGTCGACGGCTCCCATGTCGATGCCGAGTTCCAGGCTGGAGGTCGCGACGACCGCGGGCAGCCGGCCAGCCTTGAGATCCTCCTCGATTCCGGCCCGTTGCTCCCGGCTCACGCTGCCGTGGTGGGCCCGCGCGATCTCCGGCCACGCCGTGCCGCCGCCCTGACCCGAGGCGCCCATCAACGCCGCGGGTGACGTCCGGCTGGCTTCCCCCGGCCCGTCCCCGGCCACGGATTCGCCCGCGGCGGTGGCCGCGGCGAGCCGTTCGGCGTACAGCTCGTTCAGCCGGGCGCAGAGCCGCTCCGCGAGCCGGCGCGAGTTGGCGAAGACGATGCTGGCGGAATGGGCCAGCACGAGGTCGAGGACATGCTGCTCGACCGCCGGCCAGATCGACGCTCGGTGCGGGGCGGAGGCCGCCGAGCCGTCCGGGGACCCGTCGAGGAGCTGTCCGCCGAGCCGGGTCATGTCCTCGACCGGCACCACGACGTCGATCTGGAGGGTCTTGGCCGCGGGGGGGCGGACCACCGCCACCGGGGCCGTTCCGCCCAGGAAGCGGGCGACCTCCTCGACCGGCCGCACCGTGGCGGACAGGCCGATCCGCTGGGCCGGGGTGTCCAACAGGGCGTCCAGACGCTCCAGGCTCAGCGCGAGGTGGGCGCCACGCTTGGTGCCCGCCACCGCGTGGACCTCGTCGACGATCACCGTCCGGACGCCGCGCAGCGACTCCCGCGCGGCACTGGTGAGGATGAGGAAGAGCGACTCCGGGGTGGTGATCAGGACGTCGGGGGGCCGGGCGCCGAAACCGCGCCGTTCGGCGGCGGGGGTGTCGCCCGACCGCAGACTCACGGTCACGTCCGGCTGGGGTAGACCGAGCCGTTGCGCGGCGGAGCGTATCCCCGCGAGCGGCGCCCGCAGGTTCCGTTCGACGTCGATGGCCAGCGCCTTGAGCGGGCTGACGTAGAGCACCCGGCAGCGCCGGGTGGGCTCGGCCGGCGGCGCCGAGCGGGCCAGCGTGTCCAGCGACCACAGGAAGGCGGCCAGCGTTTTCCCCGAACCCGTGGGTGCGACGACCAGCGCGTTGCCGCCGGTGCGAATCGCCTCCCACGCGCCCCGCTGGGCGGGGGTCGCGGCGGTGAAGGCCGCGCCGAACCAGCTCCGGGTCGGGGCGGAGAACGCCGTGAGCGGATCTGGCGGATCGGGGGAAGCGAAGCTGGGCACGTTGACCAGTCTGCGTCGAGGGACCGACAACTTTCCGCCGGTGTGGTTCAGGCCGGGCCCGCTGTGGGGCCCGGCCTCGACCCGGTCGTGGTTCCCGCGACCGTGGTTCCCCCCGACCGTGGTTCCGCCGGTGGGAACCCCAACCGGGGACCCCCGGCGGGGATCCCCGACCAGGACCCCCTTGGGTGGTCCCGTCCCGTCCGGACGGTGCACACTGGCGAAGTGCGGTTGACCGAGTTCTGGGCGAAGATGAACACACGGTTCGGTTCCGCGTACGCAGAGTCGTTTGCGCGTGATCATGTGTTGTCCGGTCTCGGTGGCGCGACGGTCGAGGTGGCCCTGGCCCGTGGTGACGACGCCAAGACCGTCTGGCGAACCGTGTGCGAGGAGTTCGATGTGCCGGCGCGGGATCGCTGAGCCACCGTCCGGTGTGTCGTCGGGTCGTCGAACGTATGTTCGTCTAGAGTCGTCCCTGTGCGGCTACTTGTCCACAGATCATCCTCGACCCTCGAAACTGTCGGACCCACGGCCTAACGTCATCCTCGTGGCCAAGACTCGACGACCTCAGCATGGAGTAACTCCAATGGCAGGACTCGACCGTGAGAAGGCGTTGGATAACGCCTTGGCGCAGATCGACAAGCAGTTCGGCAAGGGATCGGTCATGCGGTTGGGGGACGACACCAGGCCGCCGATCCAGGCCATCCCCACCGGTTCGATTGCTCTGGATGTCGCGCTCGGCATCGGCGGGCTGCCGCGGGGGCGCATCATTGAGATCTACGGCCCGGAGTCGTCCGGGAAGACGACCGTCGCCCTGCACGCGGTGGCGAACGCGCAGGCGGCCGGTGGTATCGCGGCGTTCATCGACGCCGAGCATGCGCTCGACCCCGAGTACGCGGGAAAGCTCGGCGTCGACACCGACGGTCTGCTGGTCTCCCAGCCGGATACCGGCGAGCAGGCGTTGGAGATCGCGGACATGCTCGTCCGGTCCGGCGCGCTGGACATCATCGTTATCGACTCGGTGGCCGCGCTGGTCCCGAGGGCCGAGATCGAGGGTGAGATGGGGGACAGCCACGTCGGCCTCCAGGCCCGCCTGATGTCCCAGGCCCTGCGCAAGATGACCGCGGCGCTGGCGAACTCCGGCACGACCGCGATCTTCATCAACCAGTTGCGCGAGAAGATCGGGGTGATGTTCGGCTCCCCGGAGACCACGACCGGTGGTAAGGCGCTGAAGTTCTATGCGTCGGTGCGCCTCGATGTCCGTCGTATCGAAACCCTCAAGGACGGCACGGAGGCCGTGGGTAACCGGACCCGCGTCAAGGTGGTGAAGAACAAGGTGGCGCCGCCGTTCCGGACCGCCGAATTCGACATCGTCTACGGAGGCGGTATCAGCCGGGAGGGTTCCCTGATCGACATGGGGGTCGAGCACGGCATTATTCGTAAGTCCGGTGCCTGGTACACCTACGACGGCGATCAGCTCGGCCAGGGCAAGGAGAACGCCCGGTCGTTTCTGCGGGACAACCCCGACCTGGCCAACGAGATCGAAAAGAAGATCAAGGAGAAGCTCGGCATCCTGCCCAGTCTCGAATCCGATGCCGTGGCGCCCGTCCCGGTCGATCTGTAGCCGATGGCAGGAGCAGATCCGGGGAATGTCGCGGCCGGTCCGTCGTTCGCCCGGACGGCCGTCGCGGCGGACGAAGAGCCGTGGCTGAAGGATCCGATCTCGGTCGCGCGGGAGATCTGTCTGCATCAGTTGGCGACCAGAGCGAGGAGTCGAGCAGAGCTTGCGGCGACCATGCGGCGACGAGGGGCCACCGATGAGATTGCCGGTGTGGTCCTCGACCGGTTGGCCGCCGTCGGTCTGATCGATGATGAGGCCTTCGCCGCCGCCTTCGTCTCCTCCGCTCGGGCCCGTCGTGGGCTGGGTAGGCAGGCCTTGGCCACAGAGCTGCGTAAGCGGGGAGTGGATCCGGGACACCGTCGAGGCCGCCCGCGAGCTCGTCCTTCGTCGGCTGCGGTCGATGGACCGCCTGCCCGAGCAGGTCCGTACCCGAAGGCTCCTCGCCATGCTGACCCGAAAGGGCTATCCGGTCGAACTGGCGGTCCGGGTCGTGAGCGAGCAAGTCGCTCAGGGGCTCGACGGCGGAGGTCGGATGGCCTGGGTGGTCGATGGCGACGAAGACGACGGCTCGGTGTGAGTGGTGGGGAGATTGAGCCTGGGCCGTCAATGCGCCCTTATTTCTTGACCAGGGATTGTGCGAGACCTAGTCTTTCTTGAAAGGTGACAGGACTCCCGCGGCGACGCGGTCTTGATAGCTCGTCCAACTTCACACGGAGGCAGCCGCTGCGAGTGGGTGCCCGAAGACGGTATGCTCGCCGGCCGGTCGACGTTGGATTGGCCGGTTCGGGAGGCCGTCCGGGCTCCATATCGCAATGGCGCAATCCGCGTGCTGCCCCTCTACGGCTGTGATCGTGCCGAGACGAGGGTCCTTCGCCGCTCCAGCCCGCCTGTGCGGGTCCGACGGAAGCGGAGGGAGCAAGCGATGGAGGGCGTCCTCGTCGTCCTGTCGTCACTCGTACTTGCCGTCCTGAGCGTTCTGATCCTCGCCGTGGCGCGGTTGGTCCGGGCGACCCGGGTTGACAAGATACCCGACCCCGCTCCGGTGGTGTCCCGAACCCCGGCCGCCCGGGACGTCGGGGACGTGACCGGTCCAGCGGACGTGACGAGTCCGGCGGACTTCGACGAGGAGCCGACGGTCCGCGTCCTGCCCACGGTCCGGGAGGGTTCCGGCGCTCCGGCCACGACGGACGCCGACTCACCCGCCGATCGAGACGGCACCGCCGCGCGGACCGGGGGTTCGGCCGTGACCGCCGATCGCTCCGACGGCGGCCTCCGCGCGGCTCATGGTGGTAGCGCGGAGGAGGCGGCGCAGATTGTGGCCCGAGCCGAACGGGAGGCGGCGGAACGGTTGGCGCGGGCTGAGCGGGATGCCGCCGAGATCCGGCGACGCGGCGAGGAGGATGTCGCCCTACTGCGCGAGCGGATGCTCGCCGAGGCGGCAGTCGAAACCTCGCGGCTCCAGGCCGCGGCGAGAGAGTCCGTCCGCGCCGAGCAGGAGGCCGCCCGGACCGAGATCGCCGCGGCGCGGGCGGCGTTCGACGGTGAGCAGCAGGCCCGGCGGACGGAACTGCAGAGCCGGGAGGCTGCGCTAGCCGCTCGGGAACAGCGCGTCGAGGACCGGATGGCCAGCATCGACGATCATAGTCGTCGCCTGGCGGGCCGCGACCGCGACCTGCTCGACCGGGAGAACGACCTGGCCCGTCGGACGGCCGAGGTGGCCGACCTCGAACGTGCCCGTCATGCCGCGCTGGAGCAGGTGGCCGGGCTCACCGCCGGGCAGGCCAGGGGGGAGCTGATCGCCGTCATCGAGCAGGAGGCCCGGCGGGAGGCGGCGCTGATGGTCCGCGAGATCGAGGCCCGGGCTGAGGAGGAGGGTGAGGAACGCGCCCGCAGGATCGTGACCACCGCCATCCAACGGGTCGCGTCTGACCAGACCACCGAGTCCGTCGTGACGGTCCTGCATCTTCCCGGCGATGAGATGAAGGGCAGGATCATC